>DASSJF010000038.1 GCA_035691305.1 bacterium | reverse complement strand
CCCGCCCGCCGCCGGTTGCCCGCGGGCTTTCGCGCGTGCTATAGTGTCTACACAACTGAAGAGAACACGCCACGGACCTTCGGGGCAGGGTGAGCCGGGGATCTCGCGCCGCGAGGCGCGCCCGGCAATTCCCGATCGGCGGTACAGCCCGCGAGCCGGCTTCGGCCGGCACGATCTGGTGAGATTCCAGAGCCGACGGTACAGTCCGGATGGAGAAGGTTGATTGGCCTGATCAGCACGGGTGCCGGTACGCCCCGAGGGTGGTGGTTCTGTCCTCGGGGTGTCGTTTTTTGACGGAGACCGAACGCCGGGCCACTGACGAAGGCTACATGCGCGAGGCGCTCTCGCTCGCGCGGCTCGGGGCGGGGACCGTCAGCCCCAACCCTATGGTCGGCGCCGTCGTGGTGGCGGACGGCCGCGTCGTCGGCCGCGGATATCACCCGAAGCCCGGGGAACCTCACGCCGAGATCTTCGCGCTGCGGGACGCGGGGCCGTCCGCGCGCGGCGCGACGCTGTACACGACGCTGGAGCCGTGCGCCCACACCGGCCGGACCGGGCCCTGCACGGAGGCGATCGTCGGTGCGGGCGTGAGCCGCGTAGTCGCGGCCATGGTGGATCCGGATCCGCAGGTACGCGGCGCCGGCCTCGCGCGGCTGCGCGAGGCCGGGGTGGAGACCGCGGTCGGCGCGGGCGAAGCCGCGGCGCGCCGCCTCAACGAAGCCTATATCAAGCACCGTACGACCGGCCTGCCGTTCGTCACCGCGAAGTGGGCGATGACGCTCGACGGGCGCATCGCCACGCGCACCGGCGATTCGCGCTGGATTTCGAGCGCGGCGTCGCGCGCGCACGCCCATCGCGTTCGCGCCGTCTCCGATGCGGTGCTGGTCGGCGTGGGGACCGTGCTGCGGGACGATCCCGCGTTGACCGCGCGCACCGGCGAGGCTGCGAGGCCCGCGGGGGGACCGCGTCGCGTGGTGCTCGACAGCCGTCTGCGGACGCCGCCCGTCGCGCGGGTTTTGGCCCGCGACGGCATCTCGGTCATCGTCGCGACGACCCGCGCGGCGTCGCCCGAAGCCCGCCGTGCGGTTGAGGCGCGCGGCGCCGAGGTGCTGGTCTGCGACGGGCCCGACGAGCGCGTCCATCTGCCGGCCCTGCTACGGGAGTTGAGCGCGCGCGGCGTGCTGAGCCTGCTCGTCGAGGGCGGCGCCGCGGTGCACGGGGCGTTCCGTGAGGCGGGGTTCGTGGACAAGGTGCTGGTGTATGTCGCGCCGGTGCTCGTGGGCGGCGGCCCCTCCGCCGGCGCGGGCTCGGGCGTGGCGGCGATGGCGGACGCGTGGCGGCTCGGACCGGTCGAGGTGCAGCGGTTCGACGACGACGTCTTGATCGAAGCCTATACGCGGCGGGGATAGAGGCGGCCGCGGTGTTCACCGGGATCGTTGAGGGAATGGGCCGGGTGCGCGAGATGCGCCGCGACGGGCGGGGCGCACGTCTCGTCATCGACGCGGGCGGCATGCTCGACGGTGACGCCCTTCGCATCGGAGACAGCGTCGCCGTGAACGGCGTGTGTCTTACGGTCGTAGCCCGCGACGGCGGCACGTTCACGGCCGACCTGTCCGAGGAAACCCTCGCGCGCACGACGCTCCGCCGGCTGGCTTCCGGCACGACGGTTAATCTCGAACGGCCGGTGCCGGCGGCGGGCCGGCTCGGGGGCCACATCGTGCAGGGGCACGTGGACGGCGTCGGGCGCGTCGCCGCGCTCCACCGGGAGGCGGAAGGGCGGCGGCTCGAGATCACGGTGCCGTCCGCGCTGGCTCGTTATGTCGTCGACAAAGGCTCGGTCGCGGTCGACGGTGTGAGCCTCACAGTCGCCGGCGTCAGGATGGGGGGGCGTCCGGCCGCGGGGCGGTTCGGGGTAGCGCTGATCCCGCACACCTGCGAGATCACGACGCTCGGCGAGCTCGAGCCCGGACACGAAGTCAACCTTGAAATGGACATTTTGGCAAAGTACGTCGAGCAGTTGACGGCGGGGCTCCGTCGCGGCGCCGAGCCGCGGGCGGCGGTCATTAAGCGCCGGCGGCGCGCCCCAAAGGGACTCGCCGACGGGAGGCGCCGGCAGCGAAAGGCGGTGGGGAAGTAATGGTCGAGGCTGCCATCGCGGCGATTCGCGGCGGCGGGTTCGCGATCGTCGTGGACGACGAAGACCGCGAGAACGAAGGCGATCTCGTCCTGGCCGCGGAGCACGCCACCGCGGAAAAAGTCAACTTCATGCTGACCCACGCTCGAGGCCTCGTCACGGTCCCGCTGTCGGCGGACCGCGTGGACGCGCTTGAGCTGCCGCTGATGGTGTCCAACAACACGTCGCGCCAACGGACGGCGTTTACGATCTCCGTGGGCGCGAAGAATAAGATTTCGACGGGCATTTCCGCGCCGGACCGCGCGGCGACCATCCGCGCCCTCGCCGATCCCGCAACCCGGCCCGCGGACCTCTCGCGGCCGGGCCACGTCTTCCCGCTGCGCGCGACGCCGGGCGGCGTGCTGCGCCGCGCCGGGCACACGGAGGCCGCGATCGACCTCGTGACGCTCGCGGGGCTTCGGCCCGCCGGCGTGTTGTGCGAGATCATGAACGGCGACGGGACGATGGCGCGGCTGCCGCAGCTCCGCGAGTTCGCGGGCCGGCACGGCCTGCCGATCATCTCGGTTCAGGATCTGATCCGCTACCGCATCGCGCGCGACCGCTTCGTACGCCGGGAGGGCGAGACGCGCCTGCCCACGACGTTCGGCGAGTTCACCGCGGTCGTCTACGAGAACACGCTCGACGGCGCGAGCCACCTCGCGCTGACCTACGGCGACCTCTCCGGCGACGATCCGGTGTTGGTGCGCATGCACTCGGAGTGCCTCACCGGCGAGGTCTTCGGGTCGCTGCGCTGCGACTGCGGGGAGCAGCTGCGCGCGGCGCTTCGGGCGATTGCGCGGGTCGAGCGGGGCGCGCTGGTCTACATCCGCCAGGAAGGCCGGGGCATCGGCCTGACCAACAAGATCCGCGCCTACGCGCTGCAGGACCGGGGGCGCGACACCGTCGAGGCGAACGAGCTGCTCGGGTTTGCGCCGGACCCGCGCAACTACGGCGTCGGCGCGCAGATTCTCACCGATCTGGGGCTGCGGCGGATCCGGCTCCTGACGAACAACCCCGCGAAGCGCGTGGGCCTCGAGGGCTACGGCATCGAGGTCGTCGAGCGGGTGCCGATCGAGGTGCCGCCCAACCCCGAGAACTACCGCTATCTCTCGACGAAGCGCCACAAGCTCGGGCACCTTCTGTCCGTCGAATGACCGCGGGCGGCCGCGCGGATCGGACGGGCGCCGCGCCGGACGGTCGGGGCCTGCGGTTGGGGATCGTCGTCTCCCGGTTCAACGAGCACATCACCTCGCGTCTGCTCGCGGGGGCGCAGCAGGCGATCGCGCGCTGCGGGATCGAGCGGCCGCCGGCCGGAGACGTGGTGTGGGTCCCCGGGACGTGGGAGCTGCCCATCGCCGCCCAAGCGCTAGCCCGCTCCGCCCGCTACGACGCGATCGTGTGCCTCGGGTGCGTCATCCGCGGCGAGACGACCCACGACCGGATGATCGCGCTCGGCGCCGCGACGGGGCTTGCCCGCGTGGCACTCGACGAGCGCATTCCCGTGACGCTGGGCGTGTTGACCGTGCAGACGGTGGCGCAGGCCGAGGCGCGCAGCGGCGGCGCGCGCGGCAACAAAGGAGAAGACGCGGTGTTCGCCGCGGTGGAGATGGCGCGCACGCTGCGGAGCATGCGAGGAGAGACCGATGGACTACGGTGAGACGCTCTTCGAGAACGGAATCATCCACACCGGCGATCCGGACAGGCCGCGTGCGACGGCGCTCGTCGTCCGAGGCGAATGGATCGCGGCGACCGGCGACCGCGCGGAGCTTCGCGACGAGTTTCCGCGGGCCCGCCGCTTCGATCTCGGCGGGGCCGCGATCTTCCCGGCGTTCACGGACAGTCACATCCATCTCGCCGCGGTCGGGCTCGCGATGCGCAGCGTGGACCTCGGCGGAACCCGGTCCCTGCAGGACGCCGTCGCGACGGTGGCGGCGGCCGCCCGCACTGCGCCGGCGGATGCCTGGCTGCGCGGTCGCGGCTGGGACAAGAACCTCTGGCCCGAGGGACGGTTCCCCGGACGCATGGATCTCGATCCCGTTACCGGTGGCCGGCCGGCGGTGTTCCGCAGCAAGGACGGTCACGCCGCGTGGGTTAACTCCGTGGCGCTGGCGCGCGCCGGCATCGGCGCCGCGACGCCGGATCCCGAGGGTGGAGTTATCGTGCGCGACGTCGGGACCGGCGAGCCCACCGGGCTGCTCACCGAGCGCGCGCTCCACGCGGTGACGGCGCTCGCGGAGACGGCGTCGCCCGAACAGCTCGAGCAGGCGATCCGGGACGCGACCGGCGCGGCGCACCGGGCGGGCATCGGAGCCGTCCACGTCGTCGAGGGCGGCGACGTCCTCGGCGCGTTTCAGCGCCTGCGCGCGCGCGGCGAGCTCAGGGTACGGGTGTGCATGGCGATTCCCGAGGAGTCCCTCGACGCCGCAGTGGCGGTCGGACTGCGGACCGGCCTCGGCGACGCGTGGCTGCGGATCGGGGGCGTGAAGATCTTCTCGGACGGCGCCCTCGGCCCGCAGACCGCGAGCATGCTCGAGCCGTACGACGGCCAGCCCGACAATCGCGGCGTCGTCGTGCGGACGCGCGAGCAGCTGCGGGACCTCGCGGCGCGCGCGTCCGCCCACGGGATCGCGGTGACGGTGCATGCCATCGGCGACCGCGCGAACCGGTGGGTGCTCGACGCGATCGAGGCGGCGCAGGACGACTCGCGCCGCCACGGGCTGCGCCACCGCATCGAGCACGTGCAGGTGCTGCACCCCGACGATCTGCCGCGGTTCGCTCGCCTCGGCGTCACGGCGTCGATGCAGCCGATTCACTGTACGCAGGACCGCGACATCGTCGACCGCTATTGGGGCGGGCGGGGCCGGTACGCCTACGCGTTCCGGTCGCTGCTGCGCGCCGGCACGCATCTTGCGTTCGGGTCGGACGCACCGGTCGAGACGCTGGATGTGCTGACCGGCATCTACGCGGCGGTGGCGCGCAGGCGCCGGTCCGAGCCGGAGCGGCCCGCGTGGCGTCCGGAAGAGGCGCTCACGGTTCGCGAGGCGGTGGACGCGTACACCGCGGGCGCCGCGTACGCCGCAGGCGAGGAGACTGTGAAGGGACGGCTGGCGCCGGGCTGCGTCGCGGACTTCGTCGGACTCTCGGAGGATCTCTTCGCGATTCCGCCGGAACGCATCCCGGAGGTCCGGGTGCGCCTCACCGCCGTCGGCGGAACGGTGCGCTATTCGGAGTCGTCGAGCTCGTCCTGATCCCCTTCGGCGTCCGGTTCGCCGTCTTCGTCCACCCACAGATCCGGTCCGAGAAGCGAGGCGGCGTCGTCGTCTTCGCTCTCGATGCGGATTTCTTCTTGGGAGCCGCACTCGGGGCATTCGTACACGAGCACTTCGCCGACGTCGTCGGCGGTGATCAGCTCCATCTCTTCCTGGCACTCCGGGCAGACGCGCGTTAGAGGAATCTCGCGGGTGTCATCGCGACGGCGACGATCGCTCATGACGCGGTCCATCTTCGGTGGACCGCCCGCACCTCCTCCCGGGGATCGCCGCACAAATGCGCGAAGCCCGGCCGTGATTCGACCGGGCTCCGCAGCGCGACTCCGGTACGTTATCGGTTGAGGATGCCGAAGTGGTCGGCGCGCTTCGTGATGACGTCCCAGTCGAGGTTCTTGAAGAACGCGTCGACGTACGAGGCTTTGCCGGTGCCGTAGTCGATGAAGTACGCGTGTTCGAAGCAGTCGAGCGCAACGAGCGGCGTGCCGTTCCAGATCGGGTACGTGTTCTGCTCGTCGCCGATGTAGTTGAGACACATGCCGGAATCCCAGTCGTAGGCGAGCCACGCCCAGCCGCGCGCCGCGAGGCCCGTGGCCTTGAGATCGGCCTGCCAGTTCTCGAACGACCCGAACGCCTTTTCGATCATCTGCAACAGCTTGCCCGACGGCTTGCCGCCCTTGCCGCCGAGATGGTCGAAGTACAGTTCGTGATTCTTGACGCCGCCGATGGCGCGCGTCAATTCGACTTTAAGTTCGCGGAGCTCGGAGTAGGTGGGATTCGCCTTCGAAAGGTCGACCTGGCCGCTTGCCAGGCGGTCCAGGATCTCGTTGGCCTTGCCGACATAACCCTGGTAGAGCTTGTAGTGTTCTTCCATCGTCTTCTTGCTGATGCCGGTCAGCTCTACCTCGAACGACCGAAACTTCCTGGCCTCATACTTGGCCATTCACTGTCCCTCCTCTCGGGATGTCTGGCGAACCCGCGCCGGCGCGAGCCGGTTGGCGGGGTACTGGCGGAAGCCTACGGTGGAACGGCACCGTGGCGGAATGCGAAGCGGACGCGTTCATTATAGGACCGCGTTTGCGCGGCGGGCAACCCCGAACACGCGGCGGAGCGGGCCAAGGGTTGACTTAGCCCGTCCCGTGGTGTCGGCGAATCGGGTCCGGCCGGAGGCCGGCGTGCCGTGGCGCCGGCGCAGTAGTCTTGTAGTCGCCCTTCCGGTAGGTCCCGCGGTGGCCGCACGATGGACACGCATGGTAGTTTGCCGCGAACGTTGCCCGCGCGAAGTCGCGTGCGTCCATCCGGATGCCTGTGTCGAACTCCCGCCCGCAGGCCGCGCACCGAACGCTCAGCACAAGACGCGCCATTCGCCTCAGTCCGTTCCCGGCGCCGAAGGGCCTCCGGCGGCGCCGCGCACGATGTCCGCGCGGCGCCACAGACGATGCCGGCCCGTGCCCCAGTAGGGTTGCGGCAGCGACCCGTCAGATTCGTGGGTCAGCAGCGTAGCGGGCGGACGTCCCAGCACTTGGGCCGCCTCGATCACGGTGACGACGTCCTCGCCGTCTCGCGCCGCGCGGCACAGGGCGGCGAGAAATGAGTCCGCCGGCGCGGGCCGCGACAGGAAGAACTCGACCGCGCTTCGCCCGTGCGACTGTTTGATGACGTTGGCGAACCGCTGCAGTTCCTCGGGAAACCCGCGCAGGTGATGGAGGACGATCGCATCGAGGCCGCCGGGGCCGGAAGCGTCAGGCATGGGCGCCGATGCCCGCGCGGTCGTCTGGTGCCGAAGGGGAGACTCGAACTCCCACGGGCTTTCGCCCACTACGCCCTGAACGTAGCGCGTCTGCCAATTCCGCCACTTCGGCACGCGTCGTTCGATGCGCCATCAGCATATCCGAGCCCTGAGAGGGGTGTCAAGGCAACTCCAGTTGGTCGACCGTCTCGGGCAGCGCGCGGAGGTCGGGCAGCACGCGGGCCGGCGACGCGCCGGTGACGGAGTCGTCGTGGCGGTTGATGAAGACGGTCCGGTAGCCCAGCGCCGCGGCCGGGACCATGTCGTGAAACAGGCTGGCCGCGATGTGGATAGTGCGTTCCGGCCCCGACCCGGTCTGCGCCCGAAACTCCCTCCAGTGTCCCAGTGCCGGCTTGTAGCTGCGGCAGTCCTCGGCCGTGACGATGACCTCCGGCGTGACGCCGAGCAACCGAACGGACGTTTCTATGAGATCGCGGTCCACGTTGGAGAGGATCCCAAGGCGGTAGCCGCGGCGGTGCAGCCGCCGCAGCACCTCCGGCACCTCCCGAAAGGGTCGCCACCGAGGCAGTGACTCGGGAAGCACCCGCTCCCGGCCCGCCGGCAGCGGGCGACCGAGTTCGCGCATCAGGCGGCCGCTGGCCTCGGTCAGCACCTCCCGGTACGGGCGGTAGGTCTCGTGCTCTACTTCGGCTTCGATCTCAATGTAGCGCCGCGCGAAAGCGTGCCGGTCGGGCGATGCGTCGAGAAACGGCCCGAGCGCCTTCGCCACCCCGTCCTCCCAGTCGATGAGCGTGCCGTAGCAATCGAACGTCAGCCAGTTTGCGCGCGCCATGGCGCCTGCTTCGGCGGATATCGAGCCGGCGCCTGGATCACGAGTGTGGACCGACGGCGCCGGGTGTTTATCGTGGGGGTCGTGCGGGGATGGATGGAATCGCCGTGTTCGGGAAGTAGGGTTTCGCCCGCCGCGCCTGCAGACATATGACTATATTGACATCTATACACTATGATGTTAAAGTGCCGGTACGCAGTCACCGGAGGCGAAGCACATGCTGAATCGCATCGAGCTGATCGGCCGTCTGACCAGGGATCCGGAACTCCGGTACGTGGCCAACGGGCACGCGATGGCGCAGTTCACGATCGCCGTCAACCGAGACTTCAAGAACGCCGCGGGTGAGCGTGAGGCCGACTTCGTCCGCTGTGTCGCCTGGCGCAAACTCGCGGAGCAGGTCGGCCAGTACTGCGTCAAGGGCCGGCTCGTCGCCGTGGAAGGGCGGCTGCAGACGCGCAACTACGAGTTGCCCGACGGGTCGCGGCGCACGCTCACAGAAGTCATCGGCGATCGGGTGTGGTTCCTCGACGGACGCCGCACCGAAAGCGAGGGCGACGGGCAGGCGGCCGCCCCGGAGGGGCAGGACGCGCAGCCGGAACTCATCGGCGATCCGGAGGACGCCGCGCTCGAGACCGTCGCCGACTCGTAAGCACGCTCCGCGACTACCGCCTCGCAACGTCCGCTTGGCCCGTGGCGGGGCCGCACCGGCGGAACAAGTTCGGGCCGCCGCCGGCGATCTCAGACGCGGCCCCGCCGCCAGCGGATCTTGATTATCCGAGCTGCACCGCGCAAAATTGTCGGAGAATTGCGCACGGGCCGGGCGAGGGCGATATTTCCTTGGTCCACTCCAACGCTGCAGCGCGCTTAGCTGCCCTGTCCTCCACAGCCGAACGGCCCAGATTTTTCGTTTCCGAGTTCTCGACGAGAACGTACGCGCTACCACGTGACCGTTCCAGCTTTCCGCCGCGGCGCGAACAATAGTTGTGTGTTGACATCTATACATCTCACCATCTATTATAAAGGCGTTGGTTTAGCGACTGCCGCGAGCCAAGGGCAACGGCAGCGCGGCATCGGGCGACCCTCGAGCGGCGCCCCAAGTGACCAGCCGGCCCGATTGACCGCACGGCTCATCGCAGGACCGGAACACGCAGGGTAAGGGAGTATCGAACGTCGATCGTACATCCGGCAGGCACTACCCGCATTTCGGACGCGAGTGCGCGCGTAGACGAGGCACCCGTTGAGGTGGACGCTTCACCCCCTCAGAAGCGTCGGGCCTGACCAGCCCCCTCGTCGACGCGCGCCGCGCGTCCTTTAGCCTCGCACCGCGTTCGCGTTTCGTCCGCTCGTTCTGCCGCACTCCCGGCTCACCGTTTTCAACCCGCGCCGAAAGGAGCTGATCGCCATGCGCTTATGGGAGCGCGCGGCGCCGGCGTTCGCCTGCCTCACGCCGTGCGACCGCGCGTTGCTTCACGTGCTTCGCGATCTCCATTATTTGACGTGCCCGCAGGTCCACCGCGCCTGTTATCCCGGTCTGTCCCTGTCGAGTGTCCGGGCGCGTCTCGGTGAACTGCGGCGCCGCAGGTTTCTCAGATGGTTCCGCCGAGACGCCTTCACCGACCGGCGCGCGTTCTGGGGGTTGGCGCCACTCGGTCGCGCCGCGGCGGGTGCATTGAACGCCGCGGACGCCGCCCCGGTCCGCCGCGACGATCCGTCGACGCCGCGGGCCGGCGCGATCGCGGCACTGCACCTCGATCACCTCATCGAGACCAACGACCTCTTCTGCGCCCTGTGCGAGCACGCGCGGACCCGGCGTCTGCCGCCGACCCTCTGGCTCGCCGGGTGCCGCTCCGTGATCGACCTCGATCAAACCCGGCTCGTGCCGGACGCCGTCGTGCTGGCCGCGGCGCCGGACCGCGGGTGGTGGACCTACTACCTCGAGCGCGATCGCGGCACTATGCCGCCGGCGGCGATGCGCGACAAGTTCGAGCGGTACACGCTGCTTCTCAAAGTCGCATGCGCGCAAACGGACGATCCGGCGTGGGCGGCCCGTGCGGGTGCTTGGCTATTGCTGGCCTGTGACGACGACCGGAGGGCTGAGCGCCTCGCCGCGCTTGCGGTGGACTCCGGTATCCACCGTATCTGGGCGGGCAGCGCGGAAGCCTGCGCGGCCGGTCTCGTCGCGTCGCTTGACGGAGCGGGCGCGCCGACAGAATGGCCGCCGCCGCCCGTGTGGGCGGCCGGCGCGCTCGCGATACCCCTTGTCGATCAGTTGGGAGAGGAGGATCGGAGATGACTCGCCTGTGGAAACCCGCCGGTCTTCTGGCCACCGGTCTCGCGCTCGCAAAGTTGTCGTCGCTGTGCGCGGGTAACCCGGCCGCGGGGATATCGTCGGCCGGGGCCGCCTGGATTTGCTTGATCGCCGCGATCGTCGCCGCCTGTCGCGCCCGTCGTCGCGCCGTCCCGCTTCCGGCAAGCGCCGCGTGGGCGGGCTGGACCGAGGCCGCCGATCTCGCCCGAGGGGGTGCGCTGCTGCTCGGCCTGTGGCCGTCGCCGCGCGTGCCGCTTCCGCTCTACCTCGACGAAGAGCAGGCGTCCGCGCATACCCTGGTCCTCGGACCGTCCCGGACCGGCAAGACCGCGGGCGTCATCGCGCCCAACGTGCTGCTGCGCGATCCGTCGCGCGAGAGCATCGTCGTTCTCGATATCAAGACCGGCCCGCGCTCGCTGTGGAACGTCACGGCGGGCCGCTATGGTGCGCGCGCGCATCTGTTCTGCCCGCTGTTCGACGGGTCGATTCGATACAATCCGCTCCACCGCGCCGTGACGATCGGCGAAGCGCAGCGCATCGCCGCGCTGCTGATCCGCAATACGACACCCCGGGATCTCTCCGGCGACGCGCAGGTGTACGCGTCGGCGGCCGCGGACCTGGCGGCGCTCCTCTTTCTGCACGTGCAGAGCGCGCGCGCCACGGGGGGCCATACGGTCGGGTCGGTATACCGTCTCCTTCTGGGCGGCACCGGCGCCGTCCGGGCGGCGTTGGCCGGCAGTCCTGTGAGCGAGGTGCGGCAGCTGGCCGGCGCGTTCGCGGCGCGCGAACGGCGCGTGCGCGAGGCGGCGGTAACCGGTCTGCTGCAACGGCTGTCGCCGTGGGCCGACCCGATCGTCGACGATGCCACGGCCGGCCACTGGGATCTTGGCCGGCTCGGCCGGGAACCGGCGGCGCTCTACATCGTGCTGCCGGAGACCGACGCGTCGCGGCTCCAGCCGCTCGTCGCGTGGCTGGTGGCGGATCTGCTCGACACGTTGATCGAGCAGGCGGACCGCGGCGAGCGCCGGCGTCCGGTCCGCCTGTTTCTCGACGAGTTCCGGCGCTTTGGATACCTCGCGGGTTTGAGCGACCGGCTGCCCACGCTGCGCGAGCGGGGCGTCAGCGTGGTGCTCGGCGCGCAGGTGCTCAGTCAGATCGAGGAGGTCTACGGGGTTCGCGATGCGCGCACCCTGGTGGCCAACACAGAAACGAAGCTGATCTTCCGCGCGGGCGATCTCGAGACCGCGCGCAGCGTCAGCGCCTGGCTCGGCGACACCACCGTGCCCGCGGTCTCGCGGACGGTCGGCCCGGGGGGCACGCGGGCCACCGTGCACCCATATGTGCGGCCGCTCGCCATGCCCGATGACATCGCCCGGATGCCGGACGGGATCGTGCTGGCGCTGACGGGTCGGCGCCGACCGTTCGTCCTCCGGCAGGCACGCTACTTCGACCCGACGGTGCGGGCGCTGCTCCCGCCCGCCGCGGATCCGCCGTTTGCGCTGCGGTCCCGGGCGAGCCGCGAGGCGGTGACCGCGGCCGGCGCTGCGCCGGCGGTCAGGTTGCCTGACCCCGCGCCGCGGCGGTCCGCTCCCCGGCCGCACGGCGGGGTGCGTGTCTCGCCTCGTGCGACGTAGCCGCGCACGCGCGGGCGGGCGGGGTAGGGCCCCGCCCGCCCGCGAAGAAGCCGGAAACGCATGAACAGCACCGCGGACGTGGTCGTCATCGGCGGCGGGATCGTCGGGCTTTCCGCCGCGTATTTTCTTGCGGACGCCGGCGTGCGCAACGTCGTCGTCCTCGAGCAGGGAACGGTCGGCTCGGGCGCGACCGGCCGTGCGGCCGGCGTCATGCTGGTGCAGAGTGGGACGGAGGCGGATCTGCGCTTCCAGCTCGAGGCGATTGCCGTTCACCGACGCTTCCGCGACGAGATGGGGACCGACCTGCGCGCGACCGGTTCGCTGCTGCTGTGGCGGTCGGCCGGCCACGCCCAGGCGGCACGCGATCGAATCGGGTTTCACGCGGCGTGCGGCATCGCCGTGGACGCGCTCGGCCCGGACGAGCTGCGCCGGGAGTTTCCGTACCTGGCCGCCGAGGGCGTCGCCGTCGCAACACGCTCGACGGACGATCAGTGGGCCACCCCGCTCGCCACCGTTCAGCGCTTGGCGGACTCCGCGCGGCGGCGCGGCGTGGTGATCACGGAAGGGTGCCGCGTCGTGGACATCGAGACCGACGGCAACCGCGTGCAGCGCGTCGTCACCCAGGAGGGAGGCGTGGCCGCCGGTCGGGTGATCAACGCCGCCGGGGCGTGGGCCCGCGACCTGGGCGAGTTGAACGGGGTGCGTCTGCCGGTGTCGCCTCGGAAACGGCAGGTCTTCGTCGTGCAGCCGCCGGCCGAAGTACCCCCGGACTCGCCCTTTATTATGGAAGAAGAGGATGACTTCTACTGCAAGACGCGGGCCGAGGGCCTCATCATGGTGTGCGGCCAGCCGCCCGGCGAGACGCTCGACGCCGTCGTCGAGTGGGGCTATCTCGACGACGCTCTGTCCAGGACGGAACGGCGCATTCCCGCCGTGCGCTCGATGCCGATCGTCGGAGCGTGGGCGGGCATCCGGCCGGTCTCGCCCGACGGGCGGCCGTCGCTCGGGGCGGTCCCCCAACTCGAGGGATACTACGTCGCGGGCGGCTTCGGCGGCCAGGGGTTCACGCAGGGACCACTGGGCGGCCGGCTCGTCGCCGAATTGATCGTCACCGGACAGCCGAGCCTTGACCTGACGCCGTTCCGGCCGGACCGCGGGGCCCGCCCGTCGCACCCGCGCTGACCCGCCGCCGGCCCGCGACGTGTGGATCGACGCACATCTCCATCTGGACGCGGCGGCGTTCGACGCCGACCGTGACGACGTCGTGGCGCGGGCCGCGGGGGCGGGCGTCGGGCTGATGGTGTCCGCCGCCACGACCGTCCCGAGCGCAGAGCGCGTGCTCGCGCTCGCCCGCCGGTATCCGGCGGTGCGCGCGGCCGTCGGCATCCATCCCGAACACGCCGGCGAGGCGGACACGGCCGCCCTCCACGCGCTCGAGCGCCTCGCCGGCGATGCGGCGGTCGTGGCGATCGGTGAGATCGGCCTCGATTATGTTCATGGGGCGGGGACCAAGGCGGCGCAGGCCGCCGCCTTCCGGGCGCAGGTGCGCCTGGCCGGCCGCCTCGACCTCCCGGTGGTCGTGCACGATCGTGAGGCACACGACGACGTCGAGCGGATACTGTTAGAGGAAGGCGCGACGAGGGTAGTCCTTCATTGTTTTTCGGGTACACCGGATATGGCGGCGCGGTGCGCCGCCGCGGGTTGGATGATTTCGCTTGCGGGGCCGGTGACGTTTCGGAACGCCGGCGTCCTGCGCGATGTGGCCCGCCGGGTTCCCGAGGAGCGGCTCCTTGTAGAGACCGACGCGCCGTATCTGAGCCCCGTGCCGATGCGCGGCCGGCGATGCGAGCCGGCGTTTGTCGCGTACACGGCCCGCGCGGTCGCGGGGCTGCGCGGCGCGTCGCCCGCCGCGCTCGAAGCGGCGGTCGAACGGAACGCCCGGCGCACCTTCGGCGTTTCGACTTCGGGGGAGAGGTCTCCGTCCCGGAGCGCCGAACGGTGGCCGAAAAAGGAGCGATGAGCGGCGGAATGAGCGGGCGCGGGCACCTCACGCGATGGATCGCGGTGACGCTGACCGTCGTTGCCGCGGCCGCCCCGCTCGGCTTCCCGGGCGGCGGACTCCCGGCCGTCGACGCGCTGACGTTTCCGTCGACGGCGGACGAGGTCAAATTCGGCGCCCAGGTCGCCAAGTCGATCGAATCGCAGTTCCGCCTCATCACCGATCCGGCGCAGGTCGGGCGCCTGCAGCGCGTCGGCGACGCGCTCACCCGCGTCGTCGAGCGGCAGGACCTCACGTACCACTTCAAGATCGTCTCGGTGCCCGGCATCAACGCGCTGTCGATTCCCGGCGGGTGGGTGTACGTGACCGAGGGCATGATGCGGTTCGTGCGGTCCGACGACGAACTCGCCGCCGTGCTCGCGCACGAGCTGACGCACGTCAACCACCGGCACTACTACATTCAGGCCGACCGCGAAAAGCGCATGACGCCCGCGCTGCTTGTGGCGCTCGTGCTGTCCGTGCTCGCGCACTCGCCGGTGCCGCTGCTCGGCGCGCAGATCTCGCTGCAGGCCGTCATGAACGACTACCAGCGCGACCTGGAGCACGAGGCCGACCTCAACGGGGTGACGTACCTCACCAAAGCCGGGTACTCCCCCGTGGCGATGTTGACCCTCATTGAGCATCTCGCGCAGGAAAGCCGCTTCAACGGCCAACCCGTGACCGGGCTCGAGGACCACCCGCTGCCCCAGGAGCGCGTCGACTATATCCGTGCCGACCTGCAGAGCCGCCGCATTCCGATCGTGCGCCGGCCCGTTGAAGGGTACCTCAAAATCTCGCTCGAGCCGCCGCAGCCGGCGCCGGGCGCTCCCGTGACCATCCGTGTCGACGGTCAGCCGATTGCGACCTTCGGCGCCGCGGTCGCGGGGGCGAGCGCGGCGGACCGCGCCCTCGCGCTCGCGGTTCGCCTCGATATGTTCTTCAATCGCGACCCCGAGCCGTTCGACGTTCGCGCGGTCGCGGCCGGGGGCACCTGGAACGTGGTGGGCGGGGAGATGCCGCTGTTCGAGGTTACGCCCCAAGACGCGGCATTCGCGCAGACCTCCGCGCAGGCGATGGCGGAGGAGATGCGCGCCAGGCTCGCGCGTGTGATCTCGGCGGCGCCCTACGTCCGGAAGTTCTGAGTGGAAATTCACGTCGCGTTCCTGCCGCAGGAGGCGGGCGACGTGCGCCGCCGCGTCGCCGTGGTGATTGATGTGCTTCGCGCCACGACATCGATTCTGACCCTTTTGGAACGCGGCTGCGCCGAAGTGATCGCGGCGCCGGACGTGGAGAGCGCCCGAGGCTACGCGGCGGGATCGGCGCTGCGGGTGCGCACCGCCGGGGAAGAGGGCGGCCTGCCGCCCGCGGGGTTCGAGTTCGGCAACAGCCCGTCCGCCTTCGCGCGCGCGGACGTCGCGGGAAGCAGGGTAGTCATCGCGACCACGAACGGGACGCGGGCGCTTCACGCCGTTCGGCTGGCGCCGGTCGTTTTCGCGGCGTGCCTGCGCAACCGGGCGGCGGCGGCCCGCGCCGCCGCCGCGGCGGCGCGGGACGGCGGCCTCGATCTCACCGTGGTCTGTGCCGGCCGGGAGGGCCGGTTCAGCCTGGACGACGCGTACGCGGCCGGCGGTGTGGCCGACGCGCTCGTCGAGTATTTCGCGGGGCGCGCCGACTACCGCGCAACCGATGCCGTCCTGGCCGCGCGCACGCTGTATCGTGCGTGGCCCGATCCGATCGAGGTGTTCCGGCAGACGGCCGGCGGCCGGAACGTGCTGGCCATCGGCCTCGAAAAGGATCTTGACTACTGCGCCGTCCGGGACGGCTCGGAGTTCGTGCCGCGGGTCGGAGACCGGCTCACGCTGCTGGGATGATGATCCGGCGCGTACTCTCGCGGGCTTGCGCCACTGCCGCCGCCGTTGTCGCGGCCGCGGCGCTTGCGGGCACCGCGGCGCAGGCCGGGGAAACGCTGCTCCGCATCGGGGACGCGACGGTGCCGCCGGGCACGATCGTGTACGGGGACGCCATCGTAATCGGCGGCACACTCGACGTCGGCGGAACCGTGACCGGCAACGCGTCTGCGACCGCGGGTTCGGTGCACGTCGGCGGGCACGTGGGCGGCGACGTGCGCGCGACCGGCGGCAATGTCATCCTCGACTCTACGGCCGTCGTCGACGGGACGGTGCAGGCCACCGGCGGCAGCGTGCGCATCGCGCCGGGTGCGGTGATCCGAAAGGCGCCGCCCGGACACCCGGCGCCGCCGAACCCCCAGGTCCCGTCGGTGCCGCCGATGCCGTTTCCGCCGCCCGCGGCTCCGCCGTCGTCGCCGCCGTGGCTCTCTCCCGGCTTGCCGCCGTGGATGCCGCCGGCGATCTTCGGCATCATCGCGGCGTGGAAGATTGTCGCGGGGCTGCTGTTTCTGCTCTGGGCGGCGACCGTCGTCGGGACGGCATGGATCACCGCCGCGTTCTTCCCCGGCGTCACCGCGGCGGTAGTGCAGGCCCTCGAACGAAGCCCCGCGGGCTCGGTGCTCGCGGGCGTTCTCGTGTGGCTGCTGCTCGGGCCCGCCGTGGTGCTGCTCGTGCTGAGCGTCGCGGGCATTCTCCTTGTGCTGGTGCTACTGGCGGCTCTGCTGATCGCGATCCAACTGGGGTTCAGCGCCGTCGCGGTGCTCGTGGGACACCGCGTCCATCCGGGCCGGATCGCGTTTGAAGCGCTGATCGGCGGGCTGCTGCTGGCGATCGCCTTTGCGATTCCACACCTTGGGTGGTTGGCCGGTTTCGCCGCGGTGACCTGGGGTACGGGCGGTGTGATCATGGCCATCGTTGAGCGGCGGCGGCACGGACCGGTCCCGCCCGCGCCGACGGTTCCGCCGCCTGCGCCCGCGGCTCCGGCGGTGTAGCGGAGTCTCGGCCCTACGTCTTTGTTATAATAGTAGGGACGCGCGCGCCCGTAGCTCAGCGGATAGAGCGCCGGCCTCCGGAGCCGTAGGTCGGGGGTTCAAATCCCTCCGGGCGCGCCATCTTCTGCTATCCGGCGTCTTCGTCGGCTTTCTCTAGAATTATCTGGACGGGACACGCGGAGAGGCATCGCACGACGCCGTCTCCGACCCGGTGAAGGTCTTGCAGCAGCTGCATCGCGTTGGAGTCGGTCCCGCCTTCCTGCTCCATCCAGTCGACCAGGCCCTCCATCGCGGCGCAAAGATGCGCGAGGGCCGCGCGGATCTCCTCCGGAACGCCGGCGCGCGGACGGTCGGCGCCGCGAATTGCGCGCACAGTGCGCATCGTCTGGATGAGCGCGACGTCTTGATCGGTGCGTGTCCCTTCGAAGTCGTGCCAAAAATCACTGCCGAGATGCGACAACGTCTGCCTCCCGTATTGATTGCCGCCGCGTTTCGATAAGATTTCTTGCCGCGGTGCGTCATGCCTGCGCCGGCGACCGAAAAACCTCACCAAATTCTTACCACGAGATAACGCAACATTCCAGGAAATCTCTGCGACGCACAGAATTACGAGTTATCGAGTTCGGTTCGGCGCTGCCGGAACCAATTGGGGGGCGTGAGGATGCACCTCAAGGACGTAGTGCGTGAGCTCGCAGACCTGATTTGGCAACAAGAGCAGAAGATTGCGCATGCCGCCGAAGACCCCGTGTTAAGCTACGTCCATGACGCCGTAGTCACCGAACTGGACTACCGGCGCCGCATGCTCGAGCTGGATCGCCGGTTGAACGAACTGGAGGCTGTTACACAGCCCGCCATTACCGGCTGACTGGACGGCGCCGGACGCCACGGGTGCGGCGTCGCGGTCGGCGGTCTCGGGTACCTTTCACACGCGGGCGCGTTTGTCGACGCGCTCGTTGCGCGCCGTGTCCCTGTTCATCTGCGGTGCGCCGACGGCTACGAACTCTCCCAGGTGATCGTCCGCGCCGCCGATCTGAATGCCCTCCTCGTCGAGACGCCGGCCGGTCCGGAGCTGGTCTGCCGGCACGCCGTCACTTCGATCGTGCTCGTAGACGAGAAATTGCTGCCACCGCAACGGTAATTCGAGCGGGCCGGTAGCGTCGTTTCCCTCCGACTTCGGAGGCGCGAGCACAGGCTCCGCGCCGGCCGCGGCCGGGCGCGGAGCCCGCGGTCCCGCCCGTTTTCATACGCCGGGCGTCAATGGCTTGAAGATCTGCGGCTGAGCGGGTCCGGCGACGTCGATCACCGCGAGCATGCCCTTCCTGACGACGCGGGTGATCGCATGATCGACCAGCCTGACGGATCCGGGCACCGGCAGGGCGAGGTCGCCCACCAGCGTGCTGCCCGGGCCGACCGTGACCGTCTGCATGTACGCGTCCGCCGCGGTTCTGAACGATCCGTTGCCCCACACCCTCGTCCAGATGTTGCCAATCGGGTGGAAACTGCTCGTCAAGTTCGGTCCGCCGTTGACGAAAAAGATCCGTATGGTCTCTCCGACCTTGGCTTTCAGCGCCCCGTAGCCGTCCGGGGTCACCGCCTTCTTTTGTCCGTTCAAGAGCACGTGCGTTGGATTCTCCCGCAGCAGGGCGTCGAAATCGAAGGTGCGGTAGCCGTCCGGGCCCGCGGACTGGCCCACGTACATCTCGTTCTGGCCGAGGTAGAATTCCCGCGATACCGGAGGCAGGCCCTGTTCCGGTTCCACGACGATCATCCCGTACATGCCGCTGGCGATGTGATAGTCGAGGTCGGCGACCGCGCAGTGGTACACGAAGCTGCCGGGATAGAGCGCCTTGAAGTAGAGGCCCTTTTCCTGTCCGGGTTTGGCCAGCAGCGCTTCCATGCCGCCGCCCGGTCCGTAGACCGCGTGGAAGTCGACGGTATGCGGCATGAGGTTTTCGCGCGGATTTCTGAACGTGAGCTGGACGGTATCGCCCACCCTGATGCGGAGCAGCGGGCCCGGCACTTGACCGTCGAACGTCATGTAGAGGAACTTGAGACCCGGCTCGATCTCAGCCACAACCTCTCGGGCCGTGAGCGTGAGGGTATGATGCGCGGCCTGCGACCGGCGGATTGGCGCCGGGACGGCGGCCGGGTTTGCGGCAACACGTTTCACCAGCGGCATCTGTGGTGGAGCAGCCTGCGCGCTCAACTGCGCCGCCAGCGGCAGGCCCGCCGCGGAGCCGGCGGCGACGCCTCCGAAGGCGCGGAAGAATGCGCGGCGATTCATCGCGGCTGATCCGTTGCTCATACAAACGCCCCCCCCTGGAGTAGGGTGGAGTGCGAACCTACACTACTCCAGGCTACGCGTACCACGCGGCCGCTCGGCGCGCATCGGATCAGAGCCTGATCTTGCCTCGGACGGGGGCACGACGGCGGACTGGTGAAGGTGGTCCAGGATCCTCGCCGCGCCGACAAAGGCGGCGACCAGGCCCAGCGCCAGGACCTGCTGCCATGTCAGTCCGGATCCGAGGGGGGTCGTCATCATCGGCTCCTTGGGGCATATGCGCCCGGTCCGCTGTCGAGCATAGGCGGTGCGGGCAGGCGCCGATATGATCCCGGTCACAGGCCTGTATAATCCCTGTATGTTGTTCTTGAAGGCATTTGTCATCGGGCTGTCGATCGCGGCGCCGGTCGGGCCCATCGGCGTTTTGTGCATCCGGCGGACGCTCGTGTTTGGTCGCCGGGTCGGTTTCGTGTCGGGCCTCGGGGCCGCCACGGCAGACGCGTTGTACGGCGCCGTCGCGGCCTTCGGACTGACTGTGTTGTTCCGCTTCTTCGTGCAGAACGCCCGGCCGCTCCATCTCGCCGGCGGCGCCTTGCTGCTGGCGATCGGGATTCGCACAATGCTCGCGCGGCGCGATCTCGCGGCCTCCGCGGGTACGGACGCACGGGGTCCCGCGCTCCTCCCAGCGTACGCGTCCACGTTGTTCCTGACGATCACCAACCCGATGACGATCATCAGCTTCGCCGCGGTCTTCGCGGTAATCGCGCCGGCGGGCGGCCTGAACTTTGGCTCCGCCGCCCTCACGGTGGCGGGCGTGTTCCTCGGATCCGCGGCGTGGTGGCTGATCCTAAGCGCCGGAGTCGGCGCGCTGCGGCAGGCGGCGGGCGCCCGCGTGCTTGCCTGGGTGAGCCGGCTTTCGGGCGCCGTTATCGCCGGCTTCGGTGCGGCGCAGCTGGTCGAGCGGGTCTAACGGATCGGGACCCGGCCCTTCACATCTCCGAACAAATTTTCATAAACGTAGCGGAACCTTTCCGCCCCCGCCTGCGATTTAGACTCGATTACAGCCGGTGAAGACACCAAGAACACGGGAGGAAGGCGGAGTGCAGAAGGCTCGGTTCTACCCAATCGTTATCGCGCTGATCGCGGTTCTGGCGGCGGGCTTCACGTTCGTATCCGTCAAGCGGCACGCGTCCGCGCAGACCCAACCGCCCGCGCAGGGCGGGCAGCACCGCGGCAGTCGCGTGTTCGGCACGATCCAGTCGGTCTCGACCGGCTCGTTGGTCGTGACGGGCCGCGACGGTACGTCGTACACCGTGAAGACCACGACGGCGACGAAGGTGCTCACGCAGGCCGCGGCCCGTATCACCGAGATCAAAGCGGGCGATATGGTTCGCGTCGTCGCGCAGAAGTCCGCGGACGGCTCGCTGACCGCGGAGGCCGTGCGGGCTGCGCCGGCCGGTCTCGGCTCCGCGGGGCCGGGCCGCGGCGGCGTCCGCGACTCTGGCTCGGGCCGCGTCTTCGTGGCGGGGTTGGTGGCGGGCGCGACCGGCTCGTCGCTCTCCGTCGCATCGAGCGCCGGCGCGGCGACGACGGTCGCGGTCCCGGCGTCGGCGCGGATCTCCAAACTGACCGCCGTGCCGGTGGCCAGCCTTGCCGCGGGCGCGCACGTGGCGGCGATGGGGACGCTCAACGCGGACGGCTCGTTCTCCGCGACGACGATCATGGTGCTGACGGCGCGGCGGTAACGCCCCGGCGCGGTCAGTGCCGCCGGCCCGCGGCCGGCCGCCATGGAATTAACGCTTGACCCCGAGGACGACGGCCTCGCCCCACGAAAACGCGAGGTCGCCGTCCTCGGGCCGTATCTGAAACTCCGCGCGGGCCTTCGGGCCCGCGTTCACGAACTCGGTCCGCAGCGCCGCGGCGCCCGCCTCGCTCATGCCGCCGCGTCGCGCCCACTCGTTGAAGTGCTGGGGGATCGCCGTCCGCTCGGCGGCGCGGACGTCGAGCCCGGCCGCCTCGAGGAGCGCGCGCAGCCGGCTCGGCGGGATATTGCGCACATGAGAGTTGTCGCGCGTTACTTCCCAGCGGTTCATCAAATCGTCGAGCGCCGGGTCCTCGGGCGCGCACGTGTCCTCGACGACCACGCGGCCGCCCGTCCGGGCGACCCGAACCATCTCGGCGATTGCGCGGGCCGCGTCGGGGAAGTGGTGGGACGCGTAACGGCACACGACCAGGTCGAAGGCGCCGCTCCGAAACGGCATCGCCTCTGCGTCACCGAGGCAGAATGTCACGTTGGTCAGGCCTCGTTGGTCGCGCAGGCTCCGTGCCTCGCGCACCATGCCCGCCGTGAAGTCGAGGGCCACGACGCTCCGGGAGCGTTCGGCCATCGCGAACGCCGTGAACCCGGTCCCCGTCGCGACGTCCAAGACCCGGTCGGCGGGAGAGGGCGCGGCGAGGCGCTTCAGGATGTCGAGCCCCGGCGACTGCTCGTGACGCCGGCTGACCGTGTACCATTCAGCCTGGCGCCCGAATTGTGACTGCACGGCCTTCTTCGCGTCGGTTTCGTTGCACACACGCATCCCTCCGGCGGCTCTCTCCCACGTCGGCAGGTGGGGGAGGAGCGCGTCGCCGCCGCGCGAATCACCGGCCCATGACAATAGCCGCGTGGCACGGGTCGACGTTGCTCCTGAGTCTCACACTGGCCGGAGACGCCCTGTGCTTTCTGTTCGCGTTCTTCGGCGATCTGACGGGGCGATTCCGGATGCCGCAACTGTTCTGGTGGATTCTCTGGCTGGCGCAGGTGCCCCTCGCGATTATGGCGCTCGCGGGCATGGCGCTCTTCGCCGGCGGGGCGCGGCCACGCACGCCGTACCATCTCATGTACGACGCGCTGATCGTGCTGACGCTGCTGGCGTTGTTCGTGCTGAGGCCGGGCGGCGCGCTGCGCGCATCGTTGAACGAGCGGACCTACCGCGAGTCGCGCTGGATGGTGCTGCTCGTCCTCTTTCTCGGGAGCTTGGTCGGCCGGGCGTACATGACCGGCATGCTC
Organism: bacterium; assembly: GCA_035691305.1. Taxonomy (NCBI): domain Bacteria; species bacterium. The sequence continues at coordinate 60,045 of DASSJF010000038.1, read as the reverse complement.
GGACGGTAGTCCTCAGGCTTTCTCCAAGACGGTCAACCGCGATAGGGTGACCACGAGAATTCGGGCGCCGGGGTGGCGCCGAAGCAGGTTGCGCAGCCGCCGGAGCGTCGTCGCATCCACGGTCGCATACGGATTCGTGATCGCGTATCGCTCTAGCTCCGCGGGGCCGGCGGCGTAGGAGCGGATTTCGAAGAAGTCGGAGGCCGTGTGCCGGAATAAGCCGCGGCGCACGACTTCCCTGATCGCCCGGTCGGCGGCGCGGAAATCCGCGAGAGGCCGGTTGATCTTCAGCGGACCCGCGTGGAAGCGCCGTCTACCCGCCAGGCAGTAGACTTGGTCGTGCCGCGCCCGGACGTGCGCGAACCGATCGCTGCGCAGATCGACCAGCATGCCGTGCGGCCGGAGCAGGCGCCGGGCAGCCGTCAGGGCATGAACCATGCCCTCGCGGGGCACTCATCACAACGATCCGGAAAAGATCGCGACATCGAAGCGGCGGCGTGAGATCCCCGGATGCTCGGCCGTCCCCAGGCGGTATTCAATCTTTCGGCTCAACCGTCGGGGAGTCAGCGCGCGGGCTCGGTCGAGGGCCGCGCCGTTTGGGTCGATGCCTACGACGGTCCGCGCCGCGCCGGCGACGCGGCGCGTCAGCCGTCCGTCGCCGCACCCCACGTCCAGGACGCGCGCGTCATCGAGCCGCACCCGGCGCCGCAGGACGCGAACCTCCGCATGCTCGGGGTCCCGGCGCCAGCCCTTCATCAGGGTATGGCGTCTAGCTCGGAGACGGCTGCGACTCCGCGGGTGCGTCGCCGGAGACCGTGGGAAGGCCCGAGGCGATCCACGCGGTGAAGCCGCCGGCGAGGTCAGCGACTTCCTGAACCCCGTGCTGCTCCAAGATGCTGGCGGCGATCGAGGAGCGGTAGGCGCTCGCACAGTGGACGACGACGGTGCGCGGACCGAGCGGCACCTCGTCCAGCCGCTCCAGGAGATGCTGGAGCGGGATGTGCATGCTGCCGGCGATGCGGCCTTGTCTCCGCTCCGCGTCCGCGCGCACGTCGAGGACGACGGGTGGGGTCGGAGAGGCCAACAACTCGGCCAGGGCCTGTGCCGTCATCCGGGGCCGGGTGCGGACGAGATCATCCCGCGCCGCGACGGCCTCCATGCCGTTCTCGAGATAGCCGGCGACGTGGTCGAACCCGATCCGCCCGAGGCGTATCGCCGCCTCCCGCTCCCGTTCCCGCGGCGCGACGATCGCGATCGGGCGCTGGCGGTCGAGCAGAGTGCCGGCCCAGGTCGCGTACTGCCCGCCGAGCGGGATGTTGATGCTGTCGGAGAGGTGGGCGCCCCAGTAATCGGTCGGCTCGCGGGCGTCGAGCAGCTGGCCGCCCTCGCCGCAGAGTGTCAACAGCGAGCCCAGCGTCAGCGGCCGGAGCCCCCGCGACAGCGATTGGTCCAGAATCGGCCGTTCCTTCGTGTTGAGGACGGCGTCGTAGGTGAAATACGCGGGCGCATCGGGCTGATCGGCGGTGATGATCTTGATGAAGTCTTCCCGGTTCATTGGCTGCAGCGCGTAGTTGTATCGACGCTGCGTGCCGATGGTTGAGACGGTGTCCTTGCTGATATTGCGGCCGCAGAGCGAGCCGGCGCCGTGTGTCGGGTATACGAGCGTGTCGTCCGGCAGCGGGAGAAGCTTCGTGTGCAGCGAGTCGTAGAGCATGCCGGCGAGCTCCTCCGCCGACCAGCCGAGCGCGGCGCGCAGGTCCGGCCGCCCGACCTCGCCGATGAACAGCGTGTCGCCCGTCAGCACCGCCTGCGGCCGCACGGCGTCCTTCTTGAGGTCGAACACAAGGAGGCAGATCGATTCGGGCGAGTGCCCGGGCGTCTCGAGCGCCGAGAGGCGCGCCCCCCCAAGCGAGACGGTGTCGCCGTCGCCGAGCGGCGTGAAGGTGTATTCGGCCTTGGCCCGCCGGCCCAGATAGATCGCGGCGCCGGTCCGGTCCCGCAGCTCGAGGTGCCCGGCAAGAAAGTCGGCGTGGAAGTGCGTCAGCACGACGTGCCGGATCGCGAGCCCAAGCCGCCCGGCGTCCTCGAGATATTGATCGATATCTCGCTGCGGATCGATCACCGCCGCGGCGCGGCTTTCCTCGTCGGCCACGAGGTAGGACGCGTGCGCGAGGCAGCCGAGATAATACTGTTTGAGGATCATTCGGGCTGCGGGACGATCCGGATGTAGGGTCGCGGCGCCTTCCAACCGTTGGGATAGGTCTTCTTGGCCTCGTCGTCCGAGACGGATCCGGAGATGATCACGTCGTCGCCGCGTTTCCAATTGACCGGCGTCGAAACTTTGTGCTTCGCCGTGAGCTGGAGCGAATCGATCACCCGCAGTACCTCGTCGAAGTTCCGGCCGGTGCTCATCGGGTACGCGATCGTCAGCTTGATCTTCTTGTCCGGCCCGATCACGTAGACTGTGCGCACGGTCTGGTTGTCGGCGGCGGTGCGGCCGTCGCACGACCCTTCGAGGTCGGCCGGCAGCATCTCGTATAGTTTAGAGACCTTGAGCTCGGTGTCCCCGATCATCGGATAGTTCGGCGCGTGCCCCTGCGTCTCTCTGATATCGTTGGCCCACTTGGAGTGGTTGCCCACGGGATCGACGCTGAGTCCGATGATCTTGGTGTTGCGCCGGTCGAATTCCGGCTTGATCTTGGCCATGTAACCGAGTTCGGTGGTGCAGACCGGCGTAAAGTCCTTCGGGTGGGAGAACAGCACCGCCCACCCGCCGCCGATCCAGTCGTGAAACCGAATCCGGCCCTCAGTCGTCTCGGCCTCGAAATCGGGGGCCGTATCGCCAAGCCGAAGCGTCATCTTCAGCACCTCCGTATGCTTGATGTCTATCGTACAGGAAATCTGGACGAACCGGCGTTCCTGCTTTCGGCCGGTCATCGACGGTTCGCGGCCGCCGAGCCCCGGCCCTTGCACGGTGGGCGCTCGGCCGCCCGGCGTCAATCCCCTCCCTCCGCGTCGCGGATTGCCTCGTTGGGGCGGGTTCAGGATAGCGCGGCGCCGGGGGTTAGGTCACCGGGAGAAATACCTGTTTGAGGTCGTGCCGGTACCTGTCCTTTGCGCGCGGGTACCGTCCGGAGGTCTGCGGCGGTCAGCCCGACGGGATCCGGAGCCCGTGCTCAACCGCCCACGCGGCGATCTGGGCGCGTGAGCTGAAGCCCAGCTTATTGAGGATGCTCTGCACGTGGCCTTCGGCGGTGCGTTCGGCGATCACGAGGCGCGATGCGATCTGTCGGTTGGGCAGGCCTCGGGCAACAAGCGCCGCGACTTCGCGCTCGCGGGCGCTCAGCGGGAGCCCGGAGACATCTCGCCGGCGGGCGCTCTCGCTCCGCCCGACCGGCGTCGCGGACATGGCGAACGCTTCCGCGACGGCTTCGTCGGCGGTCATGGCCCGTCCGGCGTCGCGCGCGGCGGTGAAGGCGTGATCCCCGAGGCGGGCGCGTAGCGATGCCGTCGTCTCCTCGAACTCCGCACGTTCTGCCGGCTCGAGGTAGAGGCCGGCGGCGTCGAGTAGGCTGCTCACCGCGCCTGTGAGCCGCGCCGATCGTCCGGCCTGCGCGTCTCGCGACACCGCCGCGAGCCCGGCAACGGCCATGATAACGTCTCGAGGACTCCTCAGGTTCTTCGCGCTCAACAGGCTTTCACGCAGAAGGTCGCGCGCCTCGGTGATCCTGCCCTGATGGAGCCTGATGTGCCCGAGGTTGTGGAGGAGATGCGCATGACCGCGGTGGTCGCCGATTTCGTCGTAGAGCGCCATCGCACGCCGCGTCAAAACCTCGGCGTGGTCGTACTCCCCCCTGCTGCGCGCGATCTCGCCGAGGCAGTCGATGGAGTTGGCCAACCCGCCGCGATGGTGGACCTCTTCATACAGCGCCACGCTGCGTTGCATCATCCGAGCCGCTTCATCGTAATCGCCGGCGCTCTGACGAACGTGCGCAAGGAAATGAAGGGACTGGGCGGCTGCATATGCGTCGTCGTGCTGCTTCGCAAGCGACAGGGCGGTCGAGCAGAGGGTCGTGGTGCGCGCATAGTCCCCCTGACGATAGGCCAGGATGCCGGCGGTATTGAGGGCCCGGGCCCGCACCCGCGGCGTCGCGCTCTCCCCGGCCGCGATCATGCTCTCCAGCCACGCCCGCGCTTCGGCGTAATAGGCGCGCAGCTCCCAGTAGCGCTGGAGGTGCACCGCCAGCTGCAAACCGCGCTCCACTTCTGCGGCGCGCCCACGGCTCCATTCGAGGGCGGCCCGCATGTTGTCGTACTCGGCGTCGCTGCGGTCCAGCCATGCCGTGTGCTGCGCTCCGTCCAGCTCCACGCTGCCCTGCTCGGCCGTCGTGAGACACCAATCGCGGTGGCGTCGCCGGATGGGTTCCGCGGAGTCCGTATCGTCCAAGCGTTCGCCGGCATACTGCCGTACCGTTTCAAGCAGGGCGTAACGCGCCGCGCCGCTTTGGATGTCCGCGAGCACAAGCGATTTATCGACCAGAGAGGCCAACAGATCCAGGATCTCCGCCGGCTGGATCCCGTCGTCGGCGCACACCGCCTCAGCGGCCTCGAGCGTCCATCCGCCGGCGAACACCGACAGCCGGCCGAGCAGCGCCCGTTCCCGCTCGGTCAGAAGGTCGTAGCTCCAGTCCATCGCGGCGCGCAGGGTACGGTGCCTCGGAAGCGCCGTCCGGCTGCCGCTCGTCAGCAGACTGAACCGATCGTCGAGGCGGGCCGCGATCTGCTCAGCCGAGAGTGCCCGCACCCGCGCAGCCGCTAGTTCGATCGCCAACGGAATCCCGTCCAAACGATGACAGATCTGCGCGAGCGCGCGGGCGTTGTCGTCCATGACACCGAAGCCGGGCCGAACCGCCGCGGCGCGCTCCACGAAGAGCCGCACCGCCTCGAACCGTATGAGGTCATCCGCAGACGGCAAGTGAAGCGGGTCCGGAACCGCGAGCGAGGGTACGCGCCAAACGGTTTCACCCGGTACCCCGACCGGCTCGCGGCTCGTGGCGAGGATGCGCAGCCGGGAACATTCTCGCAGCAACGCCGCCGAGAGGTCGGTACACGCACTCAACACATGTTCGCAATTGTCGAGAACCAGCAGCAGCAATTTGTCTCGAAGCGCCCGGGCGATCACATCCGTAACCGCCTGGGTGACGCGCTCGGTCACCCCGAGCGCCGACGCCGCTGCATGGGGGACCAGGGCCGCTTCGGAAAGGCCGGCCAATTCGACGAGCCATACGCCGTCGCGAAAGTCCTCGAGCTGAGTCCGTGCGACCTCATAGGCCAGTCGTGACTTGCCGCATCCTCCTGCTCCGGTTAGGGTAAGGAGGCGCGTGCCGGAGAGGAGCCGCCGCACTTCACTGATCTCGCGCTCGCGGCCGACAAAACTCGTTAATGAGGCGGACAGGTTGTTGGGAACCACGTGGTGCGCGCGGGCCATGCGCCGACCCCCGGCCGGGCCGGTCGGCGGCCCGGTGGGAGGGCACGTTCGGCGGAGCCAGGCCGGTTCCTTGACAGGGTACCGGTGGTTTGATAGAGTCACTTGACAAGTTCTCGCATACAGGCGATGAGGAGGCCGGGCCGCGGTAGCCCGGATTCCGAGAGAGCTGGGTCAGGTGTGAGCCAGCATCCGGAACCGTGACCGCTCACCTCCGAGCTGCGGAACCAAAGGCGACGCCGGCCGTATCCCGCCGGCCAGTCCCCGCAAGGGCGACAGCCGAGTAGCATCCGCCGGCCCCCGCCGTAACCGGGCAGAGTGCCGTTCGAGCCGCCTCCGGCCGGATGGAACTAAGGTGGTACCGCGGGAAGCCCCGTCCTTAGATGGCATCCCGCGGTTTTTGTTTTTGGCCGGCAGCGTTATTCGAGGGAGGAACAGTGAGATGACGCGTCAGACGACGTCTACGGTGAAGCCGGGGCCGGCGACCACGGTGAAACGCATGCTGGGATCGCAGGCGCTGATCGAATGCCTGCACCGGGCCGGCGTCGAGGTCATCTTCGGCCATCCGGGCGGCGCCGCGCTCCCGCTCTACGACGCGCTGTACGACGCGCGGGGCATCCGCCATGTCCTCGTCCGCCACGAGCAGGTGGCGGCGCACGCGGCGACCGGGTACCACCGCGTCACCGGCAAAGTCGGCGTGTGCATGGCGACGTCGGGCCCGGGCGCGACGAACCTGATCACCGGCATCACCGACGCGATGATGGACTCCGCCGGGATCGTCGCGATTACCGGCCAAGTCAGCACGCTCGCGATCGGCCGCGACGCGTTCCAGGAAGCCGACGTGACGGGCATCACGATGCCGGTCACCAAGCACAACTGCATCGTGCAGAAGCCGGACGAGCTTCCGCGCCTCGTGCTGCAGGCGTTCCTGATCGCCGGCAGCGGCCGGCCGGGTCCGGTCCTTGTCGACATCCCGCGCGACATCGCCGCGGCGGAGCACGACTTCGAATTTCCTGAACAGGTGACGCTGCGCAGCGGGAAGATCCCGCCGGCCGTGCCGAGCCCGAACCAGATCGCGGCGGCGGCCGCGCTGCTCTCCGGCGCCTCACGTCCCCTCATCTACGCCGGCGGCGGCGTCATCACCGCGAACGGAGCCGCGGAGCTGACCACGCTCGCGCGCCAGACGCGCATCCCGGTCACGACGACGCTGATGGGCAAGGGCGGCTTTCCCGAGACGGACCCGCTGTCGCTCGGCATGCTCGGCATGCACGGCACGGCGTACGCGAACCACGCGATCAACACGGCGGACGTCGTCCTCGCCGTCGGCGTGCGCTTCGACGACCGCGTGACCGGGCGCGTGAAGGACTTCGCGCCGCACGCCAAGTTCATCCACGTCGACGTCGACCCGGCGGAGATCGGCAAGATCAAACCGGCGGCGGTGCCGATCGTCGGTGACGCCCGCGAGTCGCTGCGGGTGCTGGCGGCGCAGGTTACGGCGCCGGCGTGCGAGCCCTGGCACGCGCAGCTCGCGGAGTGGAAGGCGCGTTTCCCGCTGCGCTACCGGCAGAACGGCGACGGGATCAAGCCGCAGTTCGCGATCGCGGAGATCTACAAGATCACCGAGGGGAAGGCGATCGTCGCGACCGACGTCGGCCAGCACCAGATGTGGGCGGCGCAGTTCTACCTCACGACGGAGCCGCGTACCTGGGTCAGCTCCGGCGGTCTCGGGACGATGGGCTTCGGCTTCCCGGCGGCGCTCGGCGCCCAGATCGGCAGGCCGAACGCGCTGGTGTGCGCGATCGTCGGCGACGGCGGCTACCAGATGACGATGCAGGACCTCGCGACGGCCGTGGAGTGGGGCCTGCCGATCAAGGTCTACATCATCAACAACGGGTCGCTCGGCATGGTCCGGCAGTGGCAGCAACTGTTCTATCGGGAGCGGTACTCGCACGTCTTCCTCAAAAACCCGGACTTCGCCAAGGTGGCGGATGCGTTCGGGGCGGTGGGCATCAGCGTCCGGCGGCCGGACGAGGTCGGGCCCGCGGTGCGCCGCTCGCTCGAGGTCACGGACCGGCCGTGCGTGGTCGACATCTTCTGCGATCCGGACGAGAACTGCTACCCGATGATCCCGTCGGGCCAGTCGATCAAGGAGATGATCGTTGAAGATGATCGCATCCGCGACTGAGGCCCTCAACGAGACCGCGCCGCGGACGCAGCGCCCGATGAAGCACACCATCTCCGTGCTGGTGGACAACGCGCCGGGCGTGCTGATGAAGGTTGCCGGCCTGTTCCGCCGCCGCGGCTACAACATCCACAGCCTGGCTGTCGGCGTGACCGAGCAGCCCACCGTGTCGCGGATGATCATCGTCGTCGAGGGCGAGCCGGAGATTCTCGAGCAGATCATCAAGCAGCTCAACAAGGTGATCGAGACGATCAAGGTCAACGACGTCACCGGTTTCAACACCGTCGACCGCGAGCTCGCGCTGATCAAGCTCAACGCGACCCCGCAGACGCGGATGGAGATCATGGAGATCAGCAACGTATTCCGCGCGAGCGTCGTCGACCTGACGGAAAAGACGATGACGCTCGAGGTCACGGGCCGGTCCGACAAGATCGACGCGATTCTCCAACTGCTTTCGAAGTACGGCGTGCGCGAGATGGTCCGGACGGGTCAGGTGACCCTCGTGCGCGGCACCCAACCTACGTAATCTTCGGGGCGAGCCCCAAGGGAGGCGGCGCAGCGATGCCGGCCAAGGTCTATTACGAACAGGACGCCAACCTGAACGTGCTCCGCGGCCGCCGGGTCGCGGTGATCGGCTACGGCAGCCAGGGGCACGCCCAGGCCCAAAACCTGCACGACAGCGGCGTCTCCGTCGTGGTTGGGCTGTATAGGGGCAGCCGGTCTTGGGAGCAGGCCCAGGCGGACGGCCTCGAGGTCGCGACGGTCTCCCAGGCCGCCGCTCAGTGCGACATCATTCAGATTCTGATTCCGGACGAGATTCAGGCCCGGGTGTACCGCGAGGAGATCGCGCCGCACCTCACGGCCGGCAAGGCGCTCGGCCTCTCCCACGGGTTCAGCATCCACTTCCATCAGATCGTGCCGCCGGCGGACGCGGACGTGTTCATGATCGCGCCGAAGAGCCCCGGCCACCTGCTGCGCCGGATGTACGTCGAGGGGAAGGGCGTACCGTCGCTGCTCGCGGTCCACCAGGACCATACGGGCAAGGCCCGCACGACCGCGCTCGCGTACGCGCACGGCATCGGCAGCCTGCGCGCCGGGGTCATCGAGACCACGTTCCGCGAGGAGACCGAGAGCGACCTCTTCGGCGAGCAGACCGTGCTGTGCGGCGGCATCTCCGAGCTGATCAAGGCGGGGTACGAGACGCTCGTCGCCGCCGGCTACGCTCCGGAGATCGCGTACTTCGAGTGCCTGCACGAGATGAAGCTCATCGTCGACCTCATCTACGAGGGCGGCCTGGGCCTGATGCGCTATTCCGTCAGCAACACCGCGAAGTTCGGCGACTTCACACGGGGCCGCCGGATCATCACCGACGAGACGCGGGCCGAGATGCGCCGCATCCTGGCGGAGATCCAGAGCGGTGCGTTCGCCAAGGAGTGGATCCTCGAGAACGAGGCGGGGCGCCCGGTGTTCAACGCGCGCTACCGTCAGGAAGCCGATCATCCGATCGAGGAGATCGGGCGGCAGCTGCGCGCGATGATGCCGTGGCTGAAGCGGGACATCTCCGTGCCCGGGCAGGACGGCGCGGGAGCGAAGGCCGGGTCTCGGAAAACCGAGGCGCGTGCCAAGCGGTAGGCGGCCGCGCCGGCGCATTCCGCCGGCTTGTCCCCGCGAGGGACGCGGCGGGCCGCGCGCGGATCACGGCCCCGCATTCGCGAGGCCGGAGGGGGAGGAGAAGGGATGGGCGAGATGATCCGGATCTTCGATACCACGCTGCGGGACGGCGAGCAGTCGCCGGGCTTCACCATGAACACGCAGGAGAAGCTCGAGGTTGCCCGCGCGCTCGCCGCGCTGCGGGTCGACATCATCGAAGCCGGCTTCCCGGCGAGTTCGCCCGGCGATCTCGAAGGCGTGCAGCTGATCGCCCGCGAGGTGCGCGGGCCCGTGATCGCCGGCCTCGCCCGCGCGAATCGCGGCGACGTCGAGGCGGCGATCGAGGGCGTGCGCGAGGCGGAGCGCCCGCGCATCCACACCTTCATCGCCACGTCCCCGATCCACATGGAGCATAAGCTGCGCATGACGCCGGACCAGGTCTACGAGGCCTCGGTCGCGGCCGTGCGGCTCGCGCGGCGGTCGGTGGAAGACGTCGAGTTCTCGGCGGAGGACGCGAGCCGGTCGGATCCCGCGTTCCTGGTGCGCGTGTTCGACGGCGCGATCGCGGCGGGTGCGACGACGATCAATGTCCCGGACACGACCGGTTACGCGACGCCGGAGGAATACGCGGCGCTGCTCAAGTTCTGCATCGAGCACACCCGGGGCGGCGACAAGGTCGTCTGGAGTGTGCACTGTCATGACGACCTCGGGCTGGCCGTCGCCAACTCGCTCGCCGCGCTGCGCGTCGGCGTGCGTCAGATCGAAGGCACGATCAACGGCATCGGCGAGCGGGCCGGCAACGCCGCGCTGGAAGAGATCGTCATGGCGCTGCACACGCGCCGCGGCTACTACGGCTGCGAGACCGGGATCGACACGACGAAGATCTACCGCACCAGCCGGCTGATCAGCGCGATCGCCGGCGTGCCCGTTCAGCCGAACAAGGCGATCGTCGGCGACAACGCGTTCGCGCACGAAGCCGGGATTCACCAGCACGGCGTCCTCATGAACCGCGAGACCTACGAGATCATGACGCCGCAGACGATCGGTATCCCGAGCAACAAGCTCGTGCTCGGGAAGCACTCCGGCCGCCACGCCTTCAAGAACCTGCTCGAGGAAAACGGCCTCAAGCTGAGCGACGCCGAAGTCGAGCGGGCGTTCGTCGAGTTCAAGGTGCTCTGCGACAAGAAGAAGCAGGTCTCGGTCGAGGACATCCTCTCGCTCGTCGAGAGCGAGGGGCAGGGGCCGCAGACCTACGCCCTCCGTGCCTTCCACGTCTCGACGAGCAGCACGCTCCCGCCGATGGCGTCCGTCACCCTCGCGCGCGGCCGCGAGCTGTTCACGGAGGAGGCGAGCGGCGACGGCCCGGTCGACGCGATCTACAACGCCGTCAACAAGATCACCGGCCTCTCCCCGACCCTGGCCGACTACGCGATCAAGGCCGTGACCGTCGGCACCGACGCGCTCGGCGAAGCCACGGTGAAGGTGCGGGACGGCGACGGCCTGTTCGTCGGCCGCGGAACCAGCACCGACGTGCTGGAGGCGAGCGCGAAGGCCTACCTCACCGCGGTCAACAAGCTCATCTACGAGCGCGAGCACTGGATGAGCAACACCTACGGCGGCTAGACGAATGCCGAACGGCGGGCGCATCGCGCTCTACGACACGACCCTCCGGGACGGCACCCAGGGGGCGGGCATCACGTTGTCCGCCGACGACAAGTTGCGGATCGCGGAGTACCTCGACGCGTTCGGCCTCGACTATGTTGAAGGGGGCTGGCCCGGCAGCAATCCGAAGGACATGGAGTTCTTCGAGCGGGCCCGCGGCCGGACGTGGCGTCACGCCCGTCTCACCGCGTTCGGCAGCACCCGGCGGCCCGGGATCCCGGCCCAAGACGACGAGAACCTCAACCTGATCCTCGCCGCGGCCACACCGGCCGCGGCGCTCTTCGGCAAATCCTGGGATCTGCACGTGCGCGAAGCGCTTCACACGACCCTCGACGAGAACCTGGCCATGATCGAGGATTCGGTCCGCTACCTGCGGTCGCGCGGCCTCGAGGTCGTCTACGACGCCGAGCACTTCTTCGACGGCTGGAAGGCCAACCCGGACTACGCGCTCGCCACCCTCCGCGCGGCGGAGCGCGCCGGCGCATCGGTCGTCGCGCTCTGCGACACGAACGGCGGCTGCCTCCCGCACGAAATCCGCAAGGGCGTCGAGGCGGCGCGCGGGACGGTCGCGGGGCCGCTCGGCATCCACACGCACAACGACGGTGAGCTCGGCGTGGCGAACACGCTGGTCGCGGTCGAGGCCGGCTGCGTGCACGTCCAAGGCACGATCAACGGGATCGGCGAGCGCTGCGGCAACGCGAACCTCGTCTCCATTATTCCGAACCTCCAGCTGAAGATGGGCTACCGCTGCCTGCCGGGGGAGCACCTCGTGCGGCTCGGCGAGGTGTCGCGCTACGTCGCCGAGCTGGCCAACCTCACCCCGGACGAGTACCAGCCGTTCGTCGGACAGAACGCGTTCGCGCACAAGGGCGGCGTGCACGTCAGCGCCGTGATGGCCCACCCGCCGACCTACGAGCACATCGCGCCGGAGGCGGTGGGCAACGCGCGTCGCGTCGTGGTGAGCGATCTCTCGGGGCGCGCCAACGTCATGTACAAAGCGCAGGAGATGGGCATCGACCTCTCGCGCGACCGGCCGGAGGTCCGCCGGATCCTGGCGGAGCTCAAGCGGCTGGAGCACGAAGGATACCAGTTCGAGGCCGCGGAGGCCTCGTTCGAGCTGCTCATGCGGCGGATCCTCGGTCAGCACCGGCCCTCGTTCACCCTGCTCGGCCTGCGGGTGACGGTCGAGAAGCGGGGCGGCGGCGCAAGCGCGGCGGAGGCCACGATCAAGGTCGCGGTCGAGGGCCAGGAAGAGCACACCGCCGCGGAGGGCGACGGTCCGGTGAACGCGCTCGACCGCGCGCTGCGGAAGGCGCTCGGGCGCTTCTACCCGGCGATCCAGCGCGTGCGCCTGACTGACTACAAGGTGCGCGTGCTCAACGCGGACGCGGCGACCGCCGCACGCGTGCGCGTGCTGATCCAGTCCACCGACGGGACGAACACCTGGGGCACCGTCGGCGTCTCCGAAAACGTGGTAGAAGCGTCCTGGCAGGCGCTGGCCGACAGCCTCGAGTACGTGCTCCTGCGCGCGGAGGTCGCAGGCCGCGCGGTCCCCGCCGGGGCCGGGGCAGGGCGCCCGGGCGTCCGCCCGTGAGCGGGCGCGCCATGCAGATCGCGGTCGTTCCCGGCGACGGGATCGGCCCCGAGGTGGTCACGCAGGCGGTGCGGGTCCTCCGTGAGGCCGGGCGGCGGTTCGAGATCTCGCTCTCGTTCGAACAGGGCATCGCCGGCGGCGCCGCGATCGACGCGACCGGCGATCCGATTCCGGACGAAACGGTCAATCTGTGCGCCCGCTCGAACGCGATTCTCCTCGGCGCGTGCGGCGGCCCAAAGTGGGACAAGGGGCCGCGGCACCTTCGGCCGGAGCAGGCGTTGTTCACGCTGCGCCGGCGGTTCGGGCTCTACGCCAACCTCCGCCCCGCGGTCGTGCGCGGGCCGCTCGTCGGCGCGTCGCCTCTGCGGCGCGAGCTGGCCGAGGGCGTGGACATGCTGATCGTGCGCGAGCTCACCGGCGGCCTCTACTTCGGGCCGCAGTCGCGCACCGGGGAAGGCGAGGCGGCCACCGCGCAGGACACCCTGCCGTATTCGGCGGGAGAGGTGCGCCGGGTCGTCCGCGCGGCGTGCCGGTTCGCGCGTACACGCCCGCGGCGCAAGGTCACGTCGGTCGACAAAGCCAACGTGCTCGAGACCTCCCGGTTGTGGCGCGAAGTGGCCGCGGAGGTCGGGCGCGAGTTCGCAGACGTGACACTCGAGCATATGCTGGTGGACAACTGCGCGATGCAGCTCGTGCGCGACCCGAAGCAGTTCGACGTGATCGTGACGGACAACATGTTCGGCGACATCCTGAGCGATGAGGCCGCGGGTGTGATGGGCACGCTCGGGTTGATGCCGTCGGCCAGCCTCGGCGATGCGGCGCCCGGCCTGTTCGAGCCGGTGCACGGCACGGCGCCGGACATCGCCGGCCGCGGGATCGCGAATCCGCTCGCGGCGATTCTGACGGGCGCGCTGCTGCTGCGCTACGGCGCCGAGCACGAAGCCGCGGCGTCGGCGATCGAGATCGCCGTCGTCCAGGCGCTCGCGGACGGCTGTCGCACGGCCGACATGGCCGGAAACGGGCCGGCGCTCGGGACCGCGGCGATGGCCGACGCGGTGCTGGCCCGGCTGTCCTGAGGGCGAGGCGGGCGATGTTGGAGATTCGTCCCAACTGCGAGTGCTGCGACCGAGATCTCCCGCCGGATGCGGCGGACGCGATGATCTGTTCCTTCGAGTGCACCTTCTGCCGCGGCTGCGCGGAGAGGATTCTCCGCGGCCGGTGTCCGAACTGCGGCGGCGGCCTCGTTCCGCGCCCGATCCGGCCCGCGGCCGCGTTGGCCCGGCATCCCGCCTCGACGGTGCGCGTGCTCAAGCCCGAGCGCTGCGGCCGCGCGCCGGCAACCGCGTAATCAAAACCCGACCGCGGCCCCGGGCCGTGTAGGGGAACCCGCCGTACGACCGCCGGCGCTCTCGTCCGGGTGACGATCGCGTCGTCTTGCTTGCATTTGCGCGCGTGCCGAGCCTACAATAACCCTGTCGTGCGTTCAGACAGCGCGCATTGGTGATGCCCGCGGCCGCCGGGCTCGCGCTCGGGTACGGGCTGGCGGCGGCGGTCGCCGTGATGGGCGGGTCCAGGTCCTTGCGGCCTTGGCTTCTTGTCGCGTTCGCGGCCGGCAGTATCGCTTTCCCCCTGACGGTCTTCCTGGTTTTCTCGATTCAGCTCCTATTGGCGTCCCTGTTCGGCTGGGGACCCGACGCGATCGCGATGACGCTCGGTCCGGGGCTCGCAGGTGCGGTCGTGACCGCGACCGTGAACGAGGTATTCACGCTTGCGGCGGCGCTGCTTGCGTGGCGACTGTCGCGCGGCGGGGCGCCGTACGCGTTCGGGGCCGCGGCCGGCGCCGGGTTCGCGGTGGTCGGCGCGTATCAAGTCATCCACCTGGCGCTGATGGCCCGCGCCCTGCCGATCAGCTCCGCGTCGGCCTTCGGTGTGTCGCTGCTCCAGCAACTCGCGTTCGTCGCCGCCAACACCGCGTCAACGGCGCTCGCCGCGCTGGGGGCGGCGCGCGGGCGGGGCGGCGCGTACCTCGTCGCAGCCATCTTGTTTCAGAGCGTCTTTCTCGCCTTCGGGCTGCTGTACGCGCTTCGGCTCTACTCGAACGTCGTATGGACCGCGCTGGAGCTGACCGCCGCCGCGGCGCTGGTCGTCGGCGTGTTGATTCTCGACCGGCGGCGCCCTGCCGGCGACGCGGCGCTCCCGTCCGCGGCCTGACGGCCCCGCTCGTGGACGCGCGGCCCACGGGACGCACGCGCGCCGCGGAGGGCTGGCGCGCGCTCCGCGCCTTTTTCGCGGAGGGCGCGCGGCATCTGTCCGAGGCGGTCGCCGCGTTCGAGGAGGCCGAGCGCCTGCTGCGCCGCGCGGATCCGGAGACCGCCGGCCCCGGCGGGGAGACCGGCGCCGCGGACGTCGAAGGCGTACTGATCGGCTTGTCGCTCGCGCTACGTCTCCGCCGCCGCCCCGAGGACGCGCGCCGCGCGGTCGTGCTGGCGCAGGAACTGCTCAACGTCGTGCGCCGGGAATCCGGTGAAGCGGCCGCGGTTCCGCTGCGCGCCTATCTCGAGGACGCGTACCGCGACCTGGCCGACCTGACGACGGGCGCCGAGGCCGGGCGCGCCGCGGAGGACGGGATCGCGGCGTGCGACCGTACCCTCGCGCTCGCGAAGCGCTTCCACGCCGGCGACGCGGTGGCGCACGCGCGGGCGACAAAATCGCTCCTGCTTCGACGGCTCGCCGCGCTGCGGACGCGGCCCTCGGGGGACGGCGTCCGCTCCGCCTCCGCGGCGGCGGAAGCGCGCGGGCTGCTGCGGGAGGCGGACCGTCTCGCCGCGGCGGCCCTGGCCGGCTGGCCGGCGGGCGACGCGGAGGGCCTCGCGGCGTTCCGGGCCGACGTCGCGACGGCGCTCGTCGAGGGCGCGCATCCACGATCGTCCGCGGTCGACCGGGCGGAGGAGCTGCTCCGGCAGGCCGAGCGCGCGGCGCCCCCCGAGAACCGCTATCTTGCCGCCCGGATCGCCAAAGCGCGCGCGCGCGCGGCCCTCGCGGTCGGGCGCCCGGAGGCGGTCGACGACGTGGCCGCCGCGTCGGCGGCACTGCGCGATCTGGGGCTCGAGGGCGAGGCGGAGGAGGTGGAGCGCTGGCTCTGACCGAACTGCGCGGCGGTTTCACGCGTCAGCGTAGCAGAGAATGGGAGGACCGCCGCCGTGAACAGCCGCGCCGTGGTCAATCCGAAACTGCGGGAGCCGGAGACCGACGCGCTCTTCCGCGCGGTGCTGCGGCTGCGCAGCGTCGACGAATGCTACCGGTTCTTTGAGGACCTCTGCACGATCGGCGAATTGAAGGCGCTCGCCCAGCGCTTCGCGGTGGCGCGGATGCTGGCCGATGGACGGACCTACCAGCAGATCGCGGAGCGCACCGGGGCGTCGTCGGCGACGATCAGCCGCGTTCGGCGGTTCCTGACCTACGGGGCGGACGGATACGCCCTCGTCCTCGACCGGCTTCGGCGGCGGCCCCGCACCGCTCGTGACGGCGCGTAAGGCGGGAGCGATTCGTGCCGGCCGGCCCGCGGCCGGCCGCCATGTAATTGCCGCCGCGTTCGTGCTGCTCGCGGCCGCGACCGCGGCGTCGTGGCGTCCGGCCGCCGCGCGCGCCGACACCCTCGACGACCGCGTCTACGCCGTCGCGCGCCAGCTGATGTGTCCTGTCTGCGTGGGGCAGACCGTCGCAGAGAGCGATTCCGCGGTCGCGCGGGAGATGCGCGACGTCATCCGCGCCAAGCTTCAGGCCGGCGAGACCCCGGCCCAGATATTGAGCTTTTTCGTGGGCCAGTTTGGGGAGAGCGTGCTCGCCGAGCCGCCGCGGCGCGGGTTCTCGCTGCTGCTCTACGCGGGTCCGGCCGCCGGGCTCGCCGGCGGGTTGGGGCTCGCGCTGCTCCTTATCCGTCGCTGGACGGCCCGAGCGGGCGCGCCGCGCTCCGGCACCCGGGCCGCCGTGCCAGCGCCGCCCGCCCTTCCCGCGGGGGACGAGCCGGCCGGCGCGGACGCGGCCGACCGCGCCCGCCTGGCCCGCGAGTTGGAGGCCCGCGACCGGTTCTAGCCGCCGTTGACGGTCCCCGGCGCCCATGGTAGGATAGCCGGGTGCTTCAACACTCTATCACTTTATCGAGGTAAAGTACCCGTTGCACCGCGATCCGCGAGAGCGCTGGCAGCTGATCCCCTCCGGCACCCGCGACTGGCTGCCGCGGCAGGCCGCGCGTCTTCGGGCGGCGACGGCCGGCGTGCTCGCGGAGGCCGCCCGCTGGGGGTACCGTGAGGTCGTCACGCCGACGCTCGAGTACCTTGACGTCCTGGTGCGGGGCGAGGGCGCCGACGCCGCGGACCGGCTGTTCAAGCTGGTCGACCGCGGCGGCGAGCTGCTGGCGCTGCGTCCGGAGATGACGACGCCGGTCGCGCGGCTCGTCGCGACCCGCCTGCGGGACGAGCCGGCGCCGCTGCGCGCCGCCTACGCCGGCTGGGTGTTCCGCGGACGCGAAACCGGCGCCGCGCGGCTGCGCGAGTTTCCGCAGGCCGGGTGCGAGCTGATCGGCTCCCAGAGCGTGGAGGCGGACGCGGAGATCGTCGCGCTGGCGGTCGGCGCGCTGCGCGCCGCGGGCGCGTCCGACTTCTCGCTGAGTCTCGGTCACGTCGGTTTTCTGCAGGGCGTGCTCGCGGGGCTCGACCTCGCGGGCGACGACGCGGGCGGCGTGCGGGAGCTCCTGTACCAGAAAGACTTCGTCGGCCTGCGCAACCTGCTCGAGCGCCGCCGCGCGCCCGCGGCGCGGCTCGACGCGCTCATGGCGCTGCCGGCGCTGCGCGGCGCGGGCGCCTTGGAGGAGGCGCGCCGCCTGGTACACACGCCCGAAGGCCGCGACGTCGTGCGCGACCTGGAGCGTCTCGGCGAAGCGCTCGCCGCGCACGGCGTGGCGGACGCCGTGACGTTTGACCTCAGCATCATCCGCGACTTCGACTACTACACCGGCATCGTCTTCGAGGGCCACACCGTCTCGCTCGGCGCGCCGCTCCTGGGCGGCGGCCGTTACGACCGGCTGCTGGAGCGGTTCGGAGTGCCGCTTCCGGCGACGGGATTTGCGATCCGCCTCGAACGCGTGCTGGCCGCGGAAGACGGCGATGCGCCCGGCGGAACGGGCCAGGCGTGGCTGCCGGATGTCGTCTTGGCCGCGGAGCCCGGGTGCGCGGCCGAGGCGGCGGCGTGTGCGCGCGCGCTTCGCGCGCGTGGGTTCGCCGTCGCGCTGGAAGTGCTCGGACGCCCGTGGGACCAGGTTGCGGCGGAGGCGGCGCGCCGCGGGATCGCGCGCGCGGTCCTCGTCGGGCGCGGTACCGCGCGCGTCCGGGAGGGCGCCGCGTCGGAGCACGTCGTTCCGGCGGCCGAGGTGGTGGCGGACCCCGGCGCCGCCGCGCGGGGAACCGCGCCGTGACGCGCGGGCGTACGCCGGGCGACGCGCCGCTCGTGACGGTCGCCGTGCCGTCGGGCCGGCTGTTGGACGGGGCGATGCGCATCCTCGACGCCGCGGGCTACCTCGACGGCGCGGCCTGGCGGGACAGCCGGCGGCTGATCGTGGAGGGGGCGGAGGCCGGCCTGCGCTGCCTGATCGCCAAGCCCGTCGACCTGCTGACGTACGTCGAGCACGGCGCCGCCGACCTCGGCATTGCCGGCAAGGACGTGCTGCTCGAGCAGGGCCGGGACGTCTACGAGCTCGTCGACCTCGGGTTCGGAACCTGCCGCGGCGTGCTGGCGTTTCCGCGGCGGCTCGCCGCGACCTGGGAGCGGCTGTCGCCGCTGCGCATCGCGACGAAGTATCCGCGCGTGACGGAGCGCCGCTTCTGGACGCAGGGCCGTCCGGTGGAGATCATTCCGATGAACGGCACCGTGGAGCTGGCACCGCTCGTCGGGCTGGCCGACGGGATCATGGATCTCGTGATGAGCGGGCGGACGCTGCGCGAGAACGGTCTCGTCGAGGTCGAGGAGCTGTTTCAGTCGACCGCGCGGCTCGTCGTGAACCGCATCAGCCTGCGCAGCCGCGCCGAGGCCGTGGCCGCGGTGATCGAGCGGGTGCGGTCGGCCGTGGCCGCGCCGCCGATCGTGTGAACGGAGGGAGCGCCGTGGACGTCGTCCGTCTCGCCGATGCGCCGCCCGACCGCCTGCAGCAAATTTTGCGGCGGTCGAGCGCCGAGATCTTCGACCCGGCGCGCGTCGCGCACGTCGCCGGCATCATCGCCGACGTCGAGCGGCGCGGGGACGCGGCGATCGTGGACTACACCGCGCAGTACGACAAGGTCACCCTCACGCCGGAGCGCCTCGCCGTGGCGCGGACGGAGGTGCGGAAGGCGTACGATGAGATCGACGACGGGCTGCGCACCGCGCTCGCCGCGTCGATCGCGCGCGCGCGGCGCTACAACGAACGCCTGCGTCCCGCCGGTCTCACGCTCGACGAGTTGGAGCCGGGCATCACGGCCGGCGTGAAGTGGACGCCGATCGACGCCGCGGGCGTGTACGTTCCGAGCGGGAAGGGCACGTTTCCCTCGACGCTCGTGACCCTCGTCACGCCGGCGGTCGTCGCCGGGGTGGAGGAGATCGCCGTCGTCGTCCCGCCGCGGCCCGACGGCAGCGTCGACCCGGCGATCTTGGTCGCCGCGGACATGCTCGGCGTTCCGCGGGTCTACCGGTGCAACGGCGTGGCCGGCATCGCGGGGCTGGCGTCGGGCACCGCCACCCTGCCGCGCGTCCGGGTCCTCGGCGGTCCCGGCAACCCCTACGTGACCGCCGCGCAGATCGCCGTGCAGTCCCGAGGCGTCCGCCTCCTGTCGGTGCTCGGGCCGACCGAGTCGATGATCCTCGCCGACGAGACGGCGGACGCGGACCGGCTCGCGCTCGACCTCTTGAACGAAGCGGAACACGGCACGGACTCCGCGGCCGTTCTCGTGACGGTCTCCGAAGCGCTGATCGACGATGTCCAGGAGCGTCTGCCGCGGTATCTCGCGCGGATTCCGGCGCGCCGCCGCGCCTTCGCGGAGGCGGCGCTGCGCGGCTACGGCGGCGCGATTCTGGCCCGGTCGATGGAAGAAGCGATCGCGTTCGTCAATCTGTACGCGCCCGAGCATCTGCAGATCGCGACGCGCGATCCGCTCGGGACCCTGGGCACCATCCGGCACGCCGGCGAAGTGCTGCTCGGACAAGACACGCCGTTCTCGGCCGGCAACTACGCCATCGGCGTCCCCGCCGCGCTGCCCACGTCCGGGTTCGCCCGGGTCGCTTCGGGGGTGACCGTGATGAGCTACCTCAAGGCGACTTCGGTGGCCGCCCTGGACGCGCGCGGGCTGGCCGCGGTCCGTCCGGTCGTCGAGCGGCTCGGGCGGTATGAGGACTTTCCGGCGCACGTCCTCGCGGTGACCGCCCGCGGGGTGGACGAGTGAGCCCCGTCCAGCGGGACGGCGCGGCCGAGGAGGCCGCGGCGCGTGTCGGCCGCGCGTCGCGCGCGACCGGCGAGACCAAGGTGGACGTCCGCTGGAACCTCGACGGGACGGGCGATGCGGAGATCGCGACGGGCGTGCCCTTTCTCGATCACATGCTGGAGCAGATCGCGCGCCACGGGCGGTTTGATCTGGTCGTCGCGGCGTCCGGCGACCTCGAGGTCGACGCGCACCACACGGTCGAGGACGTCGGGATCGCGCTGGGCCGGGCGTTCAAGGACGCGATCAGCGGCGGCGCCGGCATCTTCCGGTACGCGGACGCGCACGCGCCGCTCGACGAGGCGCTGGTCCTCGCGGTGGTGGACGTGAGCGGCCGGCCGTTCCTCCGTTACGCGGTGCCTCTCGCGCGCCAGCGCCTCGGCGCCTACGACACGGATCTCACGGAAGAGTTCTTCCGCGCTTTCGCCGTGAACGCGGGGATCACGCTGCACCTCATGCTCCTCCACGGCCGGAACGCCCATCACATCATCGAAGCGGCGTTCAAGGC
Source organism: bacterium (assembly GCA_035691305.1). Taxonomy (NCBI): domain Bacteria; species bacterium. The sequence continues at coordinate 39,462 of DASSJF010000038.1, read as the reverse complement.
CGTCGCGCTCGCACTGGACCGCGCGACGGGACGCGATCCGCGCGTCGCCGGCGTGCCGTCGACGAAGGGAACGCTCGAGTGATCGTGGTCGCCGACTACGGCGCCGGCAACCTCCACAGCATCGGGATGGGGCTGCGCCGGCGCGGCCTGGACGTCCGGGTGACCGACGATCCTGGGGATCTGGATGCGGCCGCGGCGCTCGTCGTGCCCGGCGACGGCGCGTTCGGGCCGGCGATGGCCCGGCTGACCGACGCGGGGTTCGCGGAGCGGATTCGCGCGTACGTCCGGTCCGGGCGGCCCTTCCTCGGCATCTGCCTCGGGATGCAGCTCCTCTTCGATGAGAGCGTCGAAGCCGGCGTGACCCGGGGGCTCGGCGTCCTGCCGGGCCGGGTCGTCCGGCTGCCGGATTCCGTGAAGGTGCCGCACATGGGTTGGAATCAGCTGCGGGTGGAGCGGACGTGCCCGCTGCTCGACGGTGTTGCTTCGGGGGACTACGTCTATTTCGTGCACTCGTACTACTGCGCGCCCTCGGATCCCACGCTCGTGGCTGCGACCTGCTCGTACGGGGCCGACATCGCCGCGGTGGCCGGCCGCGGCAATCTCTGGGCGACGCAGTTCCACCCGGAGAAGTCGGGCGAGGTCGGCGAACGGATCCTGAACAACTTCGCGCGGTGGGCCGCCGGTGTTGGTGCTGCCGGCGGTTGACATCCGCGGCGGCAAGGCCGTGCGGCTGATTCAGGGCGAGCGGCGCCGCGAGCGCGTGTACGACGATGATCCGGTGGCGGCCGCCCGCCGCTGGACGTCGGCCGGCGCGCGCTGGCTGCACGTGGTGGACCTCGACGGCGCGTTCGCCGGGAGCCCCGGCAACCCCGACGCCGTCGGCCGCATTCTGGCCGAGGCCGGCGTCCCGGTCGAGGTCGGCGGAGGTGTGCGCGACCTCGCGACGATCGAGCGGCTGCTCGACGCCGGCGCGGCCCGCGTGATCCTCGGGACGGCCGCGGTGAGCGCGCCCGAGCTGCTCCGCGCGGCCTGCGCGCGTTTCGGCGGGCGGATCGCGGCGGCGATCGACGCGCGCGACGGCCGCGTTGTCACCGAAGGGTGGACGGCCGCGACACCGCTCACGGTGGCGGAGGCCGCGGCCCGGGTCGTCGGGGCCGGCGCGCGGCGCATCGTCTACACGGACACGCGCCGCGACGGCATGCTCGGCGGCCCCGACGTGGCGTCGCTCGAGCCCTTCCTGGCGGCGGCCGCGGTCCCCGTGATCGTCGCAGGCGGCGTGACGTCCGCCGGCGATCTGCGACGCCTCCGCCGGCTCGAGCCCGCGGGGCTGGAAGGGGCGGTCGTGGGGCGCGCGCTGTACGAAGGCAGCGTGCGGCTGCAGGACCTTCTCGCCGCGGCGGCCGGCGATCGGGGGCCGGCATGATCGCGCGAATGCCCGCGGCGGGGCGCTGATGCTCGCGCGCCGCGTCGTCGCGTGCCTCGACGTGAAGGACGGCCGCGTCGTCAAAGGGACGCGCTTCGTCGATCTGCGCGACGCCGGCGACCCGGTGGAACTCGCTACGGTCTATGATCGCGAGGGGGCCGATGAGGTGGTCTTGCTCGACATTACCGCGAGCCATGAGGGCCGCGGGATCATGGAAACGATCGTCCGGCGGACCGCGGAGGTGCTGACGATTCCCTTCACCGTGGGCGGCGGGCTGGCGGCCGTCGAGGACCTCCGCCGCATGCTGCGCGCCGGCGCGGACAAAGTCGGCATCAATACCGCGGCGGTCCGGCGCCCCGAGTTGATCCGCGAGGGCGCCGAGCAGTTCGGCAGCCAGTGTATCGTGGTGGCGATCGATGCGCAGCGCGCCGGCCCCGGACCCGGCGCCCGCACCGCGTCGCCGCGATGGGACGTCTTCACGCACGGGGGCCGCCGCGCGACCGGATTGGATGCGGTCGAGTGGGCGGCGCGCGCCGCGGCGCTGGGGGCCGGGGAGATCCTCCTGACCAGCATGGACCAGGACGGTCGCGAGGACGGGTTCGATCTCGACCTGGTGCGGGCCGTGACGAGGGCCGTCCGGATCCCGGTGATCGCGTCGGGCGGGGCTGGCGCGCCCCGGCACTTCGTAGAGGCGGTCACGGCCGCCGACGCCGACGCGGTCCTGGCCGCGTCTGTGTTTCATTACCGGACGCACAGCATCGCGGCGGTGAAAGCCGCGATGGCGGCCGCGGGGATCCTCGTCCGGCCGGCAGGACGCCCCGCGGCCGGAGGTGGGCACGTATGAACGACGCCGATCGGGTGATCTACGACGCTTCCGGACTGGTGACGGTGGTGGCGCAGGATGCCGCGACCGGAGAGGTGCTGATGGTCGCGCACATGACGCGAGAGGCCCTCGAGCGCACTCTCGCCACCGGTCAGGCATGGTACTGGAGCCGCAGCCGGCGGCAGTTGTGGCGGAAGGGCGAGACCTCCGGCCACACCCAGCGCGTCGTGGAAGTACGGGGCGACTGCGACGGCGACGCGATTTTATTGAAGGTGGAGCAAACGGGGCCGGCCTGCCATACGGGACACCGCTCGTGCTTCTTCCGCTCGGTCGCGCCCGACGGCCGTCTGGCCGGCGGTCCGGCGGGGGCGGTCGCGGAGACCCCGCGGACGGCCGGGCCCGAGATCCTCACAGAGTTGGCCGCCGTGCTCGCCGAGCGCCGGCGAGCGCCCGCCGCGGGCTCATACACCGCCGGATTGTTCACCGCAGGCGTGGCACGGCTCAACGAGAAGGTGATGGAAGAAGCCGCGGAAGTCGCGCGGGCGGCGCGCAAGGAGACTTCCCGCCGTCTTGTGGAAGAGACCGCCGACCTCTGGTTCCACTCGCTCGTCCTGCTCGTGCACCAAGGCATCAGCCCGACCGAAATCTTCACAGAGCTGGCCCGGCGGAGGCGCTGAGAACCGAGCGCGGTGCGCTACGCGGTCATTTCGGATATCCACGCGAACATGGAGGCCCTGCAGGCCGTGCTCGCCGACGCGGCGCCGCGTTCGCCGGACGGATATCTGTGCCTCGGCGACGTCGTGGGCTACGGCCCGGACCCCAACGCCTGCGTCGAGCGGGTGCGCCGCCTCGGGGGAGCGGTGATCGCGGGCAACCACGATCGCGGCGCGGTCGGCCAGCTCGCGGCCGCGGCGTTCTCACCGCTCGCACGGGCGGCGATTGAATGGACCGCGCAGGAGCTGACCGAGGACAACCGCGCCTACCTCGCGGCGCTGCCCGAGCGTTGCGACACCCCGGCATTCGTCGCGGTGCACGGCAGTCCGCGGCGTCCTGTCGAGGAGTACATTCTGGACCTGCCCACCGCCCTCGCGGTATTCGCCGAGGCCGACTTCCGCGTGTGTCTCGCCGGGCACACGCACGTCGCGGGGGTCTTTGCCCGGCATCCGAACGGGCACCTCAGGACCGAGGCGCTGCCTCCCGAGGCGCCCTTCGATCTCGCCGCCGCCTCCCGCTACATCATCAATCCCGGCAGCGTCGGCCAGCCGCGTGACGGCGATCCCCGCGCCGCCTATCTCGTGTTCGACGATGCGAGGCTTCAGGCCGTGCTCCACCGCGTCGCCTATCCGATCGCCGCGACGCAGGCGAAGATGGCACGGCGCGGCCTGCCGACGCTCTTGTCGCGCCGCCTCGCGGCGGGTGTCTAGGGATGGCGGTGCGGAGGGAGCGCTTTCCGCACCGCCGAAGCGAAACGCGCCGAACGCACTTCGCGCCGGAGGGACACGCGTGATCCGGGCTCCACACCGCATGACGATCGACCACCTCGTCGCCATCCCGGTGCTCAACGACCCGCAGTTGTCGCCCGGCGGCGAGCAGGTCGCCTTCACCGTGACGCGGGCGGACCGCGCCGCCAACACCTACCGCATCAATCTGTGGCTCGTGCCGGCCGCGGGAGGAGACCCGCGCCAGCTCACGACGGCGGCCGCCAAGGAAACCTCTCCGCGATGGTCGCCGGATGGAACGCGCCTCGTCTTCGTCTCCGACCGGAACGGCGACAAGCAGCTCTGGGTCATCTCGGTCGGCGGGGGCGAAGCCCGCGCGATCACCTCCGGCAAGGTGTCGCCGGCGGATCCCGTCTGGTCGCCGGACGGCCGCTGGATCGCCTTCGTCGGGAAGCCGGAGGCCGCCCGCCCGCGCGAAGAGAGCGACGTCAAAGTCATCTCGCGCCTGCGCTACAAGCAGGACGGTGAAGGCTTCTGGGACGGCCGCTGGAAACAGATTTTCGTCGTGGCCGCCGCGGGGGGACGCGCGCGGCAGATCACGACGGGGGACTACGATCACCTGACGCCCGCGTGGTCGCCCGAGGGCACGATGCTCGCGTACGCCGGCAACGCCTCGCCCGACGCCGATCTTAGCAACACGTCGGATATTTGGGTGCTCTCGATCGACGGGGGATCGCCGCGGTGCCTTACCAACAGCCGCGGTCCGGCGTCCGTGCCCGCGTGGTCGCCGGACGGGCGGACCATCGCCTACGTCGGGCACGACAATGCCTGCTGGGCCGCCACGAACTGGGGGGTGTGGACGGTGCCCGCGGGCGGCGGTGAGCCGGTCTGCCTCACCGCGCACGAAGACCGGAACGTCGGTCACCACATCGCGACCGACTCGCGGGTCCACCCGCCGACGGGCGGTCTGACGTGGAGCCGCGACGGTACGCGTCTCATCTTCATGGTCTCCGACGGCGGCAATACACAAATCGCGTCGATGGCCGCGTCGCCGCCCACGCCCGGCGAGGGTGCCGGCGCGGCGCCCCGACGGGCGATCCGGCTCGAGACGCGCGGCGACCACGAGCTGATCGGCTGCTCGCTCGATGCCGCGGCGCGGCGCGCGGTCTGTATCGAGAGCGACCCGGCCACGCCGGGTGAGATCGCCGTATTCGACCTCGGGAGTCCGCTGCGCCGCCTGACCGACCTCACCGGCCCGGCGCTGGGTCCGATCGCGCTCGCGCGGCCCGAACGCTTCGAATTCGAGAGCCTGGACGGGTGGACGGTGGAAGGGTGGGTGATGCGCCCGACCAACCCGGTGTACGGCGCGAAGGCGCCGGCCGTACTGGAGATTCACGGCGGGCCGCATGCCGCCTACGGCAACGCGTTCTTCCACGAATTCCAAGTGCTGGCGGCGGAGGGGTACGGCGTCGTCTACCTCAACCCCCGCGGCAGCCAAGGGTACGGGGAGCGGTTCACCGCGGCGACGCGCCACGACTGGGGCGGCAAGGACTACGAGGATTTGATGCGCGGGCTCGACCGCGCCCTGGCCGAACATCCGTGGATCGACCGCGAGCGGCTTGGCGTCGCCGGCGGCAGCTACGGCGGCTTCATGACCAACTGGATCGTTGGGCACACGCGGCGGTTCCGGGCCGGGGCGACGATGCGCAGCATCAGCAACGCCTACAGCCAGTGGGGGACCTCCGACCTCGCCTACATGAAAGGCATGTGGGAGTACCCGGGCGATCCGTGGGAGGCGCCGCAATTCTACCTCGAGCGCTCGCCGATTACGTACGTGCGCGAGATGCGCACGCCGCTCTTGATCCTGCACAGCGAGCAGGACCACCGCTGTCCGATCGAGCAGGGCGAACAGCTCTTCGTCGCGCTCAAGAAGCAGGGGGTACCGACTCTGTTCGTGCGCTTCCCGAACGAGAGCCACGACCTCTCCAGAAACGGACAGCCGCGCCACCGTCTCGAACGGCTGCGCCACATCACCGCGTGGTTTCGGCAGTACCTCGTATCCGGCGGCGGCGAGGCGGCGGGGCAGGCGGCGGGTACCGGGCGCGCCGCCGCGCGGGCGGACGAGTGACGCGGATCTACACGAAGACCGGCGACGCGGGCGACACCGCCCTGTTCGGCGGCCGGCGCGTCCCCAAGAGCCATCCGCGGGTGGCCGCGTACGGCGCAATCGACGAGCTCAACGCGGTGCTCGGGGTGGCGCGTGCGACGGATCCGCCCGCGTCCATTGCGCCCGTGATCGAGAAGCTGCAGCACTACTTGTTCGACGTCGGGTCGGAGCTGGCGACCCCGTCCGAGGCCGCGACCGCAACGGCCGCGCACGCGAGCCGTGTCACCGGCGCCTGGGTCGACGCGCTGGAGCGCGAGATCGACCGGCTGGAGGACGCGCTGCCGCCGCTCCGGGCGTTCATCCTGCCGGGCGGAACGCCGACGGCCGCGGCGCTGCACCACGCCCGGACCGTGGCGCGGCGCGCGGAGCGAGCGATTGTGACGCTCGCCGCGCACGAGCCGCTGAACCCCGAGCTCCTCAAGTTCGTGAACCGCGTGTCCGACCTGCTGTTCGTCCTTGCGCGCGCGGCGAACCAGGCCGCCGGACGTCCCGACGTGGAGTGGCGGCAAACACGGTAGGTACGGTGCCCACGCTGCTGGGTCTCGGCGATACCGATCTCGCACGGCGGTTGATCGCCGGCGCGGCTGTCCGCGTGGACTTTCTCGAGACCGGCGGCCCGCGGGCGGCCACCGCCGCGGGTTCGGGGGCGCGGCTGTTCGTGCACAACGCGGTATGGAATTGGTCGCTCGCGCATCCGCGCGCGCTTGACGAGCCGGGCGTGTTGTCCGCGACCCGTGAAATTCTCGACCGGACCGCGGCGCCGTGGCTCAGCGTGCATCTCGGGTTCGCGTCGACGCGGGTCGCCGCGGACGGGCCGATGATGGTGCCGCGCTCCCCTGTGCTCCCGCGAGAGGCCGCGCAGGCCGCGATCGCCCGGAACGCCCGGGCGCTCGCGGCCGCCCTGCCGGTCCCGCTCTTGTTCGAGAACCTGGATTACTGGCCCTCGGGCGCCTACGAATACATATCCGAACCCGGGTTCATCACGGACGTACTCGAGGCGGCCGGCACGGGGTTTCTGCTCGACCTCGCGCACGCCCGCGTCGCCGCCGCCCGGCTGTCATTGCCCATCGATGAGTACCTGGCGCGGCTGCCGCTCGGGCGGGTCCGCGCCGTACACGTCAGCGGGCCGCGGATGCGCGACGGCGTGCTGCTCGATGAACACGAGCCCTTGAGCGCCGAGGACGACCGGCTGCTGCGAACGGTGCTCGACGCGGCCCAGCCGGCGGCCGTCACCTTCGAATATCACGGGACCGACCCCGACGCGGTGCGCCGGGAACTTCCCCGCCTGCGCTCTCTGCTCGAGGGGTGATCAGACGACGCGGCGCTTGAGCCCCTTGTCGATTTCGTCCATGAAGGCCTCGGTTGTCAGAAACGGCTCGTTCGGGCCGATCAGGATCGCCAGATCTTTCGTCATCTTGCCGCTCTCGACCGTTTCGACGCACACGCGTTCCAGCGACAGCGCGAAGTCCATTACGGCCGGCGTCTCGTCCATCCGGCCGCGGTACTGCAGCCCGCGGGTCCACGCGTAGATCGACGCGATCGGGTTCGTCGACGTCGGCTTGCCCTGCTGGTGCAACCGGTAGTGTCGCGTGACCGTGCCGTGGGCCGCTTCCGCTTCCACGGCCTTGCCGTCCGGCGAGGTGAGGACCGACGTCATCAGCCCAAGCGAACCGTAGCCTTGTGCCACCGTGTCCGACTGCACGTCGCCGTCGTAGTTCTTGCATGCCCACAGGTACCCGCCGGTCCACTTGAGGCTCGCGGCGACCATGTCGTCGATGAGCCGGTGCTCGTAGGTGAGCCCCGCGGCCTCGAATCTTGCGCGGAACTCCGCGTCGAAGACCTCCTGGAAGATGTCCTTGAACCGGCCGTCGTACGCCTTGAGGATCGTGTTCTTGGTCGAGAGATACACCGGGTACCCGCGGTCGAGCGCGTAGTTGAAGCACGCGTGCGCGAAGCCGCGGATCGAGCTGTCGAGGTTGAACATGCCGAGCACGACGCCGGGCCCGTCGGCTTTGATGATCTCGCGTGCGATCGGCGCCGCGCCGGCCGCGGGCGTCCACGACACCGTGAGCGTGCCCGGACCCGGAAACCGGAAATCTTGCGCCCGGTACTGGTCGCCGAAGCCGTGGCGGGCCACCACGACCGGCTTGTCCCACTGCGGGACGATTCGCGGCACGTTGCGGCAGATGATCGGCTCGCGGAAGATCGTGCCGTCGAGGATGTTGCGGATGGTGCCGTTCGGGCTGCGCCACATCTGTTTGAGCGTGAACTCTTTGACGCGCGCCTCGTCCGGGGTGATCGTGGCGCACTTTACGCCGACGCCGTACTCGCGCACCGCGTTCGCGGCGTCGACCGTGATGCGGTCCTCGGTCTCGTCGCGTTTCTGGATCGAGAGATCGTAGTACTTTAGGTCGAGGTCGAGGTAGGGCAGGATGAGCCGCTCGCGGATCCAGTGCCACATGATCCGCGTCATCTCGTCGCCGTCCATCTCCACGATCGGATTTTTCACCTTGATCCTGGCCATCGGTTCTCCTGTGCCTCCGCTACTTGCGCTCGCCGCCTCGCGGCAGCGGCGGGGCGGCGGGGCCACGGTACGGCAGCGGCACGTACTGTACGGACGGCCGCCGGTTGCCGGCCTGCGGGTACAGCTCCATCAGTTCGTACACGCCGCGCGGCATCTCCGTGGAAACGGTGAAGCCGAGCCCCCGCGCTTCGTCGACCGTGATCGGGTAGTCGTGCGTCCACTGGCCGGTCGCGAGCTGGTCCGCCAGGGCGTTCGCCTGCTCGGGCGAGAGGCGCCGCGCCGCGAGCTCCACGACCGCGGCGTGGACCTGGCGCAGCGCCTTCTTCGCGACGTCCGCGAGAATGAGCGTGTCGTCGTCCACCCGCTCGATCGGCTTGCGCTCCACGACGCCGACGATCGACGCGGCCGGGTACTGGCCGAGCTGCGGATCGACCGGGCCCAGCACCGCGTGCGCGTCCATGACGATCTCGTCCGCGGCCAGCGCGATCAGTGTCCCACCGGACATCGCGTAGTGCGGCACGAAGACGGTGACGCGGCCTTCGTGGCTGCGCAGCGCGCGGGCGATCTGCTCCGCCGCCAGCACCAGGCCGCCGGGCGTGTGCATGATCACGTCGATCGGCAGGTCCGGCGGCGTGAGGCGGATCGCGCGCAGCACGTCCTCGGAGTCCTGAATGTCGATGTAGCGGGCGAGCGGGATGCCGAGGAGGCTGATCGTTTCCTGCCGGTGGATCAGCGCGATCGCGCGGGTCCCGCGCGATCGCTCGAGGCCCTGCAGCGCGCGGATGCGCGCGACCTGCTGCCACTGGCGCTGGAGGATCGGCTGAATGAACGAGATGGCGAACAGGATCCAGAGGATGTCGCTGAAGTTCAAAGTCGTCCTCCACGCTAAGACGAGCGGGCCCGCGCGTATAGTATGCCGCGGGGGAGGAAACCCCTTCGTGTGACCCGAAAAGTCGAGCAGCGTCCCTTGAATCGCCCAGTCGACCAAACCGGAAGGTTCCCATGAGCGATCAGGCACTCCGCAATCCGCACGGTTCGTCTGCTCCCGCGATTCCGTGGTGGTTGCAGCCGGCGGCGACCGTCACCGTGCTGACGGCCTTCGGCGTCTATTCGATCTGGGTCGCGCTGCAGGGACACGGCTACGTCGCTCCCTACCTGTCGCCGTTCTACTCGCCGCCGGTGCGGATCAACGGGATTCCGATCTCACCCGCGTTTTGGGTGCTGTGGGCGCCGCTCGGATTCCGCGCGACGTGCTACTACTACCGCAAGGCGTACTACCGCTCGTACTTCATGGACCCGGTCTCGTGCATGATCCCGGAGCGGCGCGGCGGCTACACGGGCGAGACGCGGTTCCCGTTCGTCCTCAGCAACTTCCACCGGTACTTTCTCTACGCGGCGATCATCGTGCTGCTCTTTCTCTGGAAGGACGCGATCGATACGTTCTTCCAAAACGGCGTGTTCACGGTCCACTTCGGCTCGCTGTTGTTCCTCGTGAACGTGATTCTGCTCTCCGGCTATACGTTCGGGTGCCACGCGTGCCGGCACCTTGTCGGCGGGAATCTCGACTGCTTCTCCTGCGCGCGGGGCGGCCTGCTCCGGGCGCGCCTGCGGCAGGGGGTCAGCCGGCTCACGGTCCACCACGCCGCGTGGGCCTGGCTGAGCCTGTTCTCCGTCGGACTCGCGGACGTGTTCATCAGGTTGTTGGGCGCGGGGATAATCGGCGACCCGAAGCTGTTCTAGGAAACCGGCGGGTCGAGCGCCCGCAGGCGGGCGTGAGGGGAGACGGTCTCGTGGCTGATTGGTACGACGAGCGCCAGTACGACGTTCTGATCGTCGGTGCGGGCGGCGCCGGCCTGCGCGCCGCGATCGCGGCCGCCGATGGCGGCGTGTCGGTCGGACTCGTGTGCAAGTCGCTCCTCGGAAAAGCCCACACGGTCATGGCCGAAGGCGGCATCGCGGCGGCGCTCGGCAACGTCGACTCACAGGACAACTGGGAAGTGCACTTCGGCGACACCATGCGCGGCGGGCAGATGATCAACGACTATCGCATGGTGGAGTTTTTCGCCAAAGAGGCGCCCGAGCGCGTCTACGAGTTGGAGCACTGGGGCGGTCTCTTCGACCGCACGCCGGACGGCCGCATTCTTCAGCGGCCGTTCGGTGCCCACACCTACCGCCGCTTGTGCCACGTAGGCGACCGGACCGGCCTGGAGATGATCCGCACGCTCCAGGATAAGGCGATCCACTGCGGCATCGACGTGCACATGGAAGTGACGCTCACCCGCCTCCTCAAGGACGGCGACCGCATCGCCGGGGCGTTCGGGTACGTCCGCGAGACCGGACGGTTCGTCGTGTTCCGCGCGAAGGCGGTCGTGCTCGCGACCGGCGGTTGGGGCAAGCTGTACAAGGTGACCAGCAACTCCTGGGAGTGCACCGGCGACGGCTGCGCGATGGCCTACGAGGCCGGCGCCGAGCTCATGGACATGGAGATGGTCCAGTTCCACCCGACCGGGATGGTGTGGCCGCCCGGGGTGAAAGGGATTCTGGTCACGGAGGCGGTGCGCGGCGAGGGCGGGATCCTCCGCAACTCCGAGGGCGAGCGCTTCATGGAGCGCTACGATCCCGTGAAGAAGGACCTCAGCAGCCGCGACGTGGTTGCGCGGTCGATCTACAAGGAGGTCCAGGCGGGCCGCGGGACGCCGCACGGCGGTGCCTGGCTCGAGATCACGCACCTCGACGCGGAGGCCATCAAACGGAAGCTGCCGAGCATGTGGGAGCAGTTCCACAAGCTGGCCGACATCGACATCACAAAGTCGCCGATGGAAGTGGCGCCCACCATCCATTACGTGATGGGCGGCGTGCGGGTCGAGGCGGGCACCGGCCAGTCGACGGTTCCCGGGCTCTTCGCGGCCGGCGAGGTCGCGGCGGGCCTCCACGGTGCGAACCGGCTCGGCGGCAACTCCCTGAGCGATCTGATCGTCTTCGGCAAGCGCGCCGGCGAGCACGCCGCGCAGTACGTGAAAGGCGTGTCCGGGATGCCGCGCGTCGACGACGCGCAGGCGGACGAGGAGCGGACCCTGCTCCGCCGGCCGTTCGAGGGCGACGGCAGCGAGAACCCGTACGCCGTTCACGAGGGCCTCCAGGCGATCATGGCGGAACACGCCGGCATCGCGCGGACGGGCGAGGGGCTGCAACAGGGGCTCGACAAGCTGCTCGCGCTCCAGGCGCGCGCGGAGCGGCTGCACGTCGGCGGGTCGATGCTGTTCAACCCCGGCTGGCACGAATGCCGCGACGTCCGGTTCATGCTGACGCTCGCGGAGGCGATCTTCCGCTGCGCGATCGAACGCCGGGAGAGCCGCGGCTCGCATTGGCGGCTCGACTTTCCCGACCAGAACGCGGACTGGGGCCAGAAGAACATGATCGCCGTCAAGGAGAACGGCCGGATGGCGGTACGAACGCGGCCGGTGCCGCAGATGCCGCCCGAGCTCGCGAAGCTCGTGCAGGGCCAGACCGTCGTCAAGTCTGTGCGGTAGGAGAGCGAAGCGCGATGGCCGATCAGATCTTCCACGTCTTCCGGGGCGACGCGAAAGGCGGCGACCTCAAGGAGTACGCCGTGCCGCCGATGGAGGGCATGGTCGTCCTCGACGCGATGCATCACATTCAGGCGCATTTCGACTCGACGTTGGCCTGCCGGTGGAACTGCAAGGCGGCCAAATGCGGCTCCTGCAGCGCCGAGATCAACGGCAAGCCGCGGCTCATGTGCAAGACCCGCGTGGACGACTTTCACGGCGCGCCGATCACGGTGCGGCCGATCAAGGTGTTTCCGCTCCTCAAGGACCTCGTCACCGACGTCTCGTGGAACTACCGCGTGAACAAGGAGATCCCGCCGTTCACGCCTTCGGCCGAGGACGCGCGTTCGAAGGAGTGGCGCATGACGCCGCTCGACGTGGAGCGGCTGTTCGAGTTCCGGAAGTGCATCGAGTGCTTCCTGTGCCAGGACGTCTGTCACGTCCTGCGCGAGCATCACGGCACGGATCGCTACTACGGCCCGCGGTTCATGGTGCGCATCGCCGCCCTCGAGATGCATCCGAAAGACACGCTGACCCGGACCGACCTGCTCGCGGGCAAGGGCGGCATCGGGTACTGCAACATCACGAAGTGCTGCGAAGAGGTCTGCCCGGAAAGCATCCACATCACGGACAACGCGATCATCCCGCTGAAGGAGCGCACCGCGGACGATCACTTCGACCCGTGGCGCGCCCTGCTCCGGGCCTTCGGCGGCCGCAAGGAGCCCCGCGGCACGTAGAAAGGGGAGTTTCAACGGTGGCACGCACCCGCGCGAAAGTCTCGATCGTCGGCGCCGGCAACGTCGGGCACTCCGCGGCCCAGTGGATCGTCTCGCGCCGCCTCGCCGACGTGGTGCTCGTCGACGTCATCGAGGGCATGCCGCAGGGCAAGGCGCTCGACCTGAGCGAGGCCGGGCCGATCGAGGGCTTCGACCTCCGTCTCGTCGGGACCAACAAGTACGACGAGACCGAGGGCTCCGACGTCATGGTGCTTGTCGCCGGCGTCGCGCGCAAGCCGGGCATGAGCCGGGAGGATTTGCTCAACGTCAACGCGGGCATCGTCCGCGGCGTCACGCAGGAATTGACGAAGCGGTCCCCGGATGCGTGCCTGATCGTCGTCACGAACCCGCTCGACGCGATGGTCTACCTTGCCTACAAGGTCAGCGGCTTCCCGCCGGAGCGCGTCATCGGCCAGAGCGGCGCGCTGGACAGCACACGGTTCCGGACGTTCATCGCCGAAGCCGCCGGGGTGTCCGTGCTGGATGTTTCGGCGATGGTCGTGGGCGCGCACAGCGACACCCACATGGTGCCGCTCGCCAGCCTGGCGACGATCGGCGGCCTGCCGCTCGCAAAGTGGCTGCCTCCCGACCGGATCGCCGCGGTCGTGGAGAGGACCCGCAAGGGCGGCGCGGAGATCGTGAATCTGCTCAAGACGGGCAGCGCGTTCTTCGCGCCCGGCGCCGCCATCACGCAGATGGTCGAGGCGATCCTGTTCGACCGAAAGCGCGTGCTGCCGGTTTCCGCGCATCTCACCGGCCAGTACGGTGTTCGCGATCTCTACGTGGGGACGCCGGTCGTCCTGGGCGCCGGCGGCGTCGAGCGGATCTTTGAGGCGCCGCTTGCGCCCGACGAGCGGAAGGCGTTCGACGCCGCGGTCGCCGGCATCCGTGAGAACGTCGCCCTGCTGAAGCTGTAGCCCGACCGGCGGCCGTTTCATGAAGCTGCACGAGTATCAGGCCAAAGAGGTGTTCGCGCGCTACGGTCTGCCCGTCCAGACGGGCACCGTCGTCGACCGGCCGGAGGCGGTGCGCGGCCTCTCCATTCAATACCCGGTGGTCGTGAAGGCCCAGGTGCTGGTCGGCGGCCGGGGCAAGGCCGGCGGGGTGAAGCTGGCCAAGGTTCCCGCGGAGGCGGAGACGCACGCCCGGGCGATCCTCGGCATGGACATCAAAGGCGAGCGCGTCGGCCGCGTCCTCGTGGTGCCGGCGGCGGAGATCGAGGCCGAGTACTATCTCGCGTTCGTGACCGACCGCGGCCCGCGCCGGGCCGCGGGCATCGCCTCTGCGTCGGGCGGCGTCGAGATCGAGACCGTCGCGCGCGAGACCCCGGAAAGGATCGCGCGCCTGGACGTGGACCCGTGCCTGGGCGTGCCCGCCTTCGCCGCGCGGGGGTTGGGGCGGCGGCTCGGCTTCACCGGCCCGCTGCTCGAGGAGTTCACCGGGATCGCGGCCACGCTGTACCGGCTGTACCGGGACGAAGACGCGGACCTCGCGGAGATCAATCCCCTCGCGCGCGTCGGCGGCCACCTGCTGTGCGTGGATGCCAAACTCGTCCTCGACGACAACGCGGCCTACCGGCACAACGACCGGCCGCCGTCGGAGGAGATGACGGCCCTCGAGCGCGAGGCGCGCGAGCACGGCCTCTCCTACGTCGAACTGGACGGCGACATCGCGGTGATCGGGAACGGCGCCGGCCTCGTCATGAGCACGCTCGATCTCCTGGCGCATTTCGGCGGCCGGGCGGCCAACTTCCTCGACGTCGGCGGCGGCGCGAGCGAGGAGGGCATGCAGGCCGCGATCGAGCTCGTGCAGCGCAAGCCCGGCGTCCGCGCGCTGTTCATCAACATCTTCGGCGGGATCACGCGCTGCGACGACATCGCACGCGGCATCGTGACGCGGCCGCCGCGCGTGCCGGCGAGCATCCGGCTCACCGGCACGAACGAGGTGGAGGCCCGCGAAATTCTCAAGGCGGCGGGCATCACGGTCGGCATCGATCCGGAAGAAGGCGCGCGCGCCGCGGTGGCGCTGGCGCGCGGCGGGACCTCCGGCGCGGCGGGCCGCGGCTGATGGCCGTCCTCGTCGGCCGGGAGACCCGGCTGCTCGTCCAGGGGATCACCGGGTACCAAGGCGCGTTCCACGCCAAGCAGAGCCTCGACGCGGGGACGGCCGTCGTCGCCGGTGTCACCCCCGGCAAGGGCGGGCAGCGGGTCCACGACGTCCCGGTCTTCGACACGATCGACGAAGCGGTGCGGGAGACCGGGGCCAACGCCTGCGTGATCTTCGTGCCGGCGCGGTTCGCGAGGGAGGCGGCGCTGGAGGCGATCGCGTCGCGCCTCGACCCCGTCGTTACGATCACCGAAGGCCTCCCGGTGCACGACGCGATCGACGTCGTTGCCTACGCGCGCCGCCAGGGGGTGCGCGTCCTCGGGCCCAACGGGCCGGGCGTCACGACCGCCGGTCAGTGCCGGGTCGGCATCATGCCGTGGCACCTGTTTACGCCGGGGCCCGTAGGGGTCGTCTCGCGCAGCGGCACGCTGACCTACGAGGTCGTCGCCGGCCTGACGCGCGCCGGCCTCGGGCAAACGACGGCGGTCGGGCTCGGCGGTGATCCCGTCGCCGGGACGTCGTTCGTCGAGGCGCTGGAGTGGTTCGGCGCCGATCCCGAGACCAAGGCGGTCGTGCTGATCGGTGAGATCGGGGGCAGCGCGGAGGAAGACGCGGCGCGCTACATCGCGCGGTCGCTGAAGAAACCCGTCGTCTCGTACATCGCCGGCCGCACGGCTCCGCCGGGCAAGCGGATGGGGCACGCCGGCGCGGTCATCTCCGGCACCGAGGGCACCGCGCAGCACAAGGTCGCGGCGCTCGAAGCCGCCGGTGTGGGGGTCGCGCAGTTGGTGAGCCAGGTTCCCGCGTTGGTGCGTGCCCGCCTCTAGCCTGGCGCCGGCGCCCGCCCGGCGGTGCATCGCGCGGGTTCCGGCCACGGCCCCGTAACGGGGCCGTGAGGGCAGGGTGCCGGGGCCTGTTATAATGGATGGAATATGGGATTTCTGATCCGCTGGCTGATCAACGCCGTGGCGCTCTACCTGACGACGCGGGTCGTGCCCGGCGTCGAGGTCACCAGTTTCGGCGGGACCGTGCTGGCCGCGCTGGTGCTCGGTGTCGTCAACGCGGTGCTGCGGCCGATCGTCCTGCTGCTGACGCTGCCGCTCAACATTCTGACGCTCGGCCTCTTCACCTTCGTCGTCAACGCCTTCATGCTCTGGATCGTCGCGGTCACGACGCATCAACTCGTCCTGACGAGCGCGCTCGCGGCCTTCGTCGGCGCCATCGTTCTAAGCGTGATCAGCTTCGTTCTGTCGCGCCTCGTGGCGGACGTATGAAATCGCTGCGGCCGGCGCCCGCGGAGGGCCGGGACCCGGCCGGCGGCCCTGCGCCGGACCGGGTCGCTCCGCGGACCGCCACGGACGACATCGAGTGTCTCATCGTCACGGGACTGAGCGGCGCCGGCAAGTCCCAGGCCATGCACGCGCTCGAGGATCTCGGCTTCTTCTGCGTCGACAACCTGCCGCCCGCGCTCGTGACGAAGTTCGCGGAGATCGTCCGCGAGTCGCAGGGCAGGATCCGGCGCGTCGCCCTCGTCATGGACGTGCGCGGCGGCGAGTTCTTCGACTCGCTCGACGCGGCCCTCCAGGCGCTCGCGGGGATGGGCATCCGCGCTCAGATCGTGTTCCTGGACGCGTCCGACGAGGTGCTGGTGCGGCGGTTCGAGGAGACCCGGCGCAAGCACCCGCTCGGGAGCAGCATCCTCGACGGGATTCGCAGCGAGCGCCGGCGCCTGCAGCCGCTCAAGGAACGGGCCAACAAGGTCATCGACACGACCACGCTGACCGCGCGCGAGCTGCGCGAGGAGCTGGCGGAGGCGTTCGTCCGGGCGGACGCGCAGCGGACGCTCACCGTCGGGGTCACGTCGTTTGGGTACAAGTACGGCATCCCGCTCGACGCCGACCTCGTGTTCGACGTGCGGTTTCTGCCGAACCCGCACTACGTCGAGACGCTCCGCGCGCTGCCGGGCAACAGCCCGGAGGTCCGCGAGTACGTGCTGCGCTCGGACGACACGCGCGAGTTCCAGCGGCGCCTCCACGATCTGCTGGGCTACCTCCTGCCGCGGTACACCGCCGAGGGCAAGTCGCACCTGACCGTCGCGATCGGATGTACCGGCGGCAAGCACCGGTCGGTGGTGATCGGCGAGGATCTCGCCCGCTTCATCCGCTCGCTCGGCTACACGGTGCGCCTGAAACACCGGGACGTCCGCAAAGAATGAGCCTCAACGGCGGCGCCGGCCGCGCGCGCAGCGCGGTGCGGCACTGGATCCGGTGGTTCGAGCCGGGGCTCGGCGTCAAGCGCTACATCCTTCTCATCGCCGTCGGGGTGCTGCTGGTCAGCACCGGCGTGGCCCTGATCGTGGACGTCAAGCTGCTCGGCGTTCTCGAGCTCGCCATCATCCGCGCGGTGGGCGTCGCCTACGCGGTGACCGGGCATGTGCTGTCGCCGATGTTGGGCGGCGTCGCGCTGCTGCTCGGCGGTCTCGGGCTCATCGCCTACGGGCTGCGCGCCACGATCCGGTCGATCGTCGACGTGTTCTTGCCGCGCGGCGATCCCCGCCTGGTTGAGCTGCTCGTGCAGCAGCGCGCCCTCCAACGGGGGCCGAAGATCGTCGCGCTCGGCGGCGGGACGGGTCTCGGCACGCTGCTGCGCGGCCTGAAGAGAGTGTCGACCAACATCACGGCGGTCGTCACGGTGTTCGACGACGGCGGCTCCTCGGGCCGGCTGCGGCGCGAGCAGGGCATCCTGCCGCCCGGCGACATCCGCAACTGCCTCGTCGCGCTCGCGGAGGCGGAACCGCTGATGACCCAACTCTTCGAATATCGCTTCAAAGGCGGCGAGCTCGACGGGCACAGCTTCGGCAATCTCTTCATCGCCAGCATGTCGCAGGTCGCGGGCGATCTCGAGACCGCGGTCAAGGAGAGCGGCAAGGTGCTCGCCATCCGGGGCCGCGTGCTGCCGACGACCCTCCACGACGTCACGCTGTGCGCGGAGTTCGAGGACGGCGGCGTCGTAGAGGGTGAGTCGGCGATCACAGGGGCCGGCCGCTCCGTCCGCCGCGTCTACCTCAACCCGTCGTCGGTGCCGCCGCTCGCGGACGTTCTCGAAGCGATCGCGGACGCGGACATGGTCGTGATCGGCCCCGGCAGCCTTTACACCAGCCTGCTGCCCAACCTGCTCGTGGAGGGCGTGGTGGAGGCGATTCGCCGGTCGCCGGCGATGAAGGTCTACGTCTGCAATGTGATGACGCAGCACGGCGAAACCCGCGGGTTCACGGCGTCCGACCACGTCCGCGTGCTGCTCGAGCAGGGCGGGGGCGGCCTCTTCGACTACGCGCTGATCAACACGAGCCGGCCGCGCAGCCCCGAATTGCTCGCGCGGTACGCGCAGGAGCACGCGGAGCCGGTGGAGGCCGACGTCGCCGCGGTCGAATCGCTGGGCGTGCGCTGCGTTGCCGAGGATCTGTTGAGCGAGGACGGGCTGGTCCGGCACGACGCGCGGAAGGTGACGGCCGTGCTGCTGCGCCTGCTGTCGACGGTGTCGCCGGAGCTCCGCCGCACGGCCTCAGCCGAGTTCGGCGGCTCGGCCCCGCGGGGGCCTCTGGGGGAGCGGGCGGCGGAAGGCGGCGCGAACGTCGCGCCGCTGTAAACTCGGCGCCGCCCCGGCAGGGTTGACACGCTTCGGCGACGGATACTACCATCAGCCGCGGTTCATCGCCAAAAACTTCGCAGAGCCGGCGACCAACTGATCTGAGAACCGGGTTCGCGCCACGCGTCCGCGCCGCAACACGTTCTAAGGAGGGACGACGATGCTGCTCGATTGGGGCTACGTCGCCATCTTCGCGCTCGTCGGCGCGGGGATGGTCTCGCTCCCTCTGCTCATCATCTGGCTGATCTCGCCGCGCAGCGACTACCCGCAGAAGTTCGAGACCTACGAGTCGGGCGTGCCTACGATCGGCCAGGCGTGGTCGCAGTTTCACGTTCGCTACTACCTGTTCTCGCTCGTCTTCGTCGTGTTTGACGTCGAGATCATCTACCTGTACCCCTGGGCGGTGGTCGCGCGCAGCCTCGGCCCGCTCGCGTTCTGGGAGATGTTGGTGTTTCTTGTGATCCTGGTGCTCGGCCTCGCCTACGCGTGGCGCCGCGGCGCCCTGGAGTGGACTTAGGCGGCGATGGACTGGCTCTGGGAGATCCTCCGCGCGTTCGTCGGCACGATCATCATCTTTTCCGCGGTGGCGTTCATCGCGGTCATGTTCGGCGTGCTGCTCGAACGCAAGATCAGCGCGTGGATGCAGAGCCGCCTCGGGCCGAAGCACGTCGGGCCGCAGGGCCTGCTGCAGACCGTGGCCGACACGGTTAAACTTCTGCAGAAGGAACACATCGTCCCGAACCGCGCCGACCGCCTCATCTTCGCGAGCGCGGTCGTCGTCGTGCCGCTGGCGGCGCTGCTCGACTACGTCGTCATTCCGTTCGGCACCACGCGGTCCGGGCCGCTGATCTTCCGCGATCTGAACATCGGCGTGCTGTACTTCGCGGCGACCTCGTCGCTGGTCGTGATCGGCATCCTGATGGCGGGATGGGGATCGAACAACAAATACGCCCTGCTCGGCGGCATGCGATCGGCCGCGCAGATGGTCACCTACGAGATCCCCATCGGGCTCGCGCTCGTGACGGTCGCGTTGATGGCGGGGTCGCTGTCGACCGTAACGATCGTCAACGGCCAGGCGCGTCTGTGGTACATCGTGGCCCAGCCCGTGGCCTTTCTGATCTTCCTCATCGCGGCGATCGCCGAGGTGAACCGCGTGCCGTTCGACCTGGTCGAGGCGGAGAGCGAGCTGGTCGCCGGCTACTTCTCCGAATACAGCGGGATGCGGTTCGCGCTGTTTCAGCTCGGCGAATACGGCGAGATGTTCGCGATGGCGGCGATGGCGGTTACGCTGTTCCTCGGCGGCTGGCGTGGGCCGGTGCTGCCGCCGGTGCTGTGGTTCGTCATCAAGCTGTACGCGTTGATCTTCGTCTTCATGTGGGTGCGGTGGACGTATCCGCGCTTCCGGATCGACCAGATGCTGAACTTTTCCTGGAAGGTCCTGATCCCGGTGTCCGTGCTCAACCTCGTCGTGACCGCGTTCGTCGTGGTGGTGGGACACCCGTGACCGGCGAGGCGATCGCCTTCTACGTGCTGGCCGCCGTCACGCTGGGCGCCGGCGTGGTGGTGGTCGCCAGCCGCAACATCGTGCACAGCGCCGCGGCCCTCGTGCCAGCGTTCCTCGGCGTCACCGGCCTGTACATTCTGCTGAACGCCGAGTTCGTGGCCGGCATCCAGGTCCTGATCTACGCCGGCGCGATCACCGTGCTGATCCTCTTCGCGATCATGCTGACCGAAGGCGGCACGGGGCTCGGGGGCCGGCAGCGCAACGAGCAGGCTGCGATCGGCACCGCGGTCGCCGCAGCGATGGCCGCGCTGCTGATCGCCGTCTCGACGCGCACCGGCTGGCCCGCGGGCGCCGGCGCGCTGCCGCCGTACACGCCCGGGGCGATCGGGCAGAGCTTTCTCCGTCAGAACATTCTGGTCTTCGAAGGTACGTCGATCGTCCTGCTGATCTCGCTGATGGGCGCGATCATGATCGCGCGGCGGGAAGATTGATGCCGGGCCTCGCGCACTACCTCGTCGTGAGCGCGCTGCTCTTCGCGCTCGGGCTGTTCGCGGTGGTCACGCGCCGCAACGCCGTGACGATCCTGATGGGCGTCGAATTGATGCTGAACGCCGCCAACATCAACCTGGTCGCCTTCAACAAGTACGCCGCGCCGGGGGCGATGCAGGGCCAGATCTTCGCGCTGATCGTGATCACACTCGCGGCGTGCGAAGCCGCGGTCGGCCTGGCGCTCGTGCTGGCCGCGTACCGGACCCTCGAGACGGTCTACGTCGACGAGATCAACCTGATGAAGTGGTGACCGCGCGGTGACCCACATCGCCTGGATCATCCCGCTGCTGCCGCTCGCGGCGTTCGCGACGATCACGGCCGTCGGGCCGCGCCTCCGGGGCCGCGGCGCCTACGTCTCGATCGCCGGCATCGTGCTGGCGGGGCTCGGCGGCCTGGTCGTGCTCGGCGAGGTGGCCGGCGGGGCGCGTGCCGATATCACCTATACGTGGGCGGTGCTCGGCGGCCGGCCGATCACGGTCGGCTTCGTCGTCGATCCGCTGAGCGCGATCATGCTGGCGATGGTCGGCGTGGTCTCGTCACTCATCACGATCTATTCGGTCGGCTACATGGCCGGCGACGAGCACTACCCGCGGTTCTTCGCGTACCTGTCGCTGTTCCAGTTCTCGATGCTGTTCCTGGTCCTGGCCGACAACTTTCTGTTCATCTACGCCGGCTGGGAGCTCGTCGGCCTGTGCTCCTACCTGCTGATCGGGTTCTGGTTCGAACGGCCGGCCGCGGCGAAGGCGGCGCTCAAGGCGTTCATCACGACCCGCGTCGGCGACTTCTCGATGATGATCGGCATCCTGATCATCTTCCTCCACACGGGCTCGTTGCGGTTCGACGAAGTGTTCAAGGGCATCCACACCGGCTCGCTCGCCGGGCCGCTCCTGACCGCCGCGGCCATCTTGGTCTTCGGCGGCGCGGTCGGCAAGTCGGCCCAGGTCCCGCTGCACGTCTGGCTGCCCGACGCGATGGAGGGCCCGACACCGGTCAGCGCGCTGATCCACGCTGCGACGATGGTCGCCGCCGGAGTCTACCTCGTCGCCCGCACCTATCCGCTCTTCCTGTTCACGACGGGCCAGGCGGGACTGACCGTCGTCGCCTGGATCGGCGGGGTCACCGCGCTGGCCGCGGCGACGATGGGGGTGGTCGAGAACGACATCAAACGCGTGCTGGCGTACTCGACCATGAGCCAGCTCGGCTACATGATGCTCGGCCTCGGCGTTCTCGGCTACACCGCCGGCATGTTCCACCTCATCACGCACGCCTTCTTCAAGGCGCTGCTCTTCCTCGGCGCCGGGAGCGTGATCCACGCCGTCGCGACCAACGACATGAAGCAGATGGGCGGATTGGCCCGGTACCTGCCGTGGACCACCTGGACGTTCGTCGCCGCGACGCTCGCGCTGACCGGCATTCCACCGTTCGCCGGATTCTTCAGCAAGGATCAGATCCTGGCCGCGGCGTTTGCGCACAACCGGGCGTTGTGGGCGGTCGGTGCGGCGGGGGCGTTCCTCACGTCGCTGTACATGGGCCGCCTCCTCTGGTACACGTTTGCCGGCACGTACCGCGGCGGCGATCCCCACGCGGCGGCCGCGCACGGGCACGGCGGTCCGCACGAGAGCCCCGCCGTGATGGTCGCGCCCCTCGTGATTCTCGCCGTCTTCGCGGTGTTTCTCGGCTGGATCGGCGCCGAGTCGCTCGGCAACCCGTTCGAGAAGTTCATCAACTTCCCCGGCGTCGAGCCGGCGCCGCCGAACTTCGGCCTGCTCCTCGGGTCGATCGCGATCGCCGTCGCCGGTTGGGTCGCGGCCGCGGCGATCTATGTCTGGCGCGTCGTGCCGTCCGAGTCGCTGCGGCAGGCGCTGCCGTGGCTGTATACGCTGCTCGCGCGGCGCTACTTCGTCGACGACCTCTATGCCTGGGTCTTCCTCGGAATCGGCGGCGTCGTGATGCGGCTCGCCGGGTTGTTCGACCGCCACGTCGTCGACGGCCTCGTGAACCTGATCGGCTGGCTGGCCCGGTGGTTCGGGCTCGGCCTGCGCTATCTGCAGACCGGGCGCGAAGAGACCTATCTGCTGATCGTGTTCCTCGGCGTCGTCCTCATCGTCGTCGTCAGGCTGGTGTGGTGAACGGCGTGCTGAGCCTCGTCCTCTGGATCCCCGCCGCCGGCGCCGCCGCGCTGCTCGCCGTGCCGCGCGGGCAGGTACGCACGATCCGTCTCGTCGCCCTCGCCGCGGCGATCGCGGACTTCCTCGCCTCGGTGTGGGCGGCGGCCGCGTTCGACTTCGGCCGCGCGGGGACTCTGCAGCTGACCGAGCAGGCGCGCTGGATTCCGTCCCTCGGCGCGACGTACCATCTGGCCGTCGACGGCCTCAGCCTGCCGCTCGTGGTGCTGACGACGCTGCTCACGCTCCTGTGCGTCGTGTACTCGTGGCGCGTGGATCTCCGGCCGAAAGAGTACATGATGCTGTTTCTGCTGCTCGAGACCGGGATGCTCGGCGTGTTCTTGGCGCTTGACTTCTTTCTGTTCTACGTGTTCTGGGAGGTCAGCCTCATCCCGATGTACTTCATCATCGGCGTCTGGGGCGGGCCGCGCCGGGTCTACGCCGCGGTCAAGTTTTTCCTGTACACGCTGGTCGGCTCGCTGGCGATGCTGCTGGCGATCCTGATCGTGTACTTCCACTCCTCGCCGCGGACGTTCGACATAGTGGCGCTCTTCCAGCAGAAGCCGCTGGCGGGGGACCTGCACCTCGCCACCCTGGCGTTCTGGGGCTTTTTCCTCGGCTTCGCCATCAAGGTGCCGATGTTCCCGTTCCACACCTGGCTTCCGGACGCGCACGTCGAGGCGCCGACCGCCGGCAGCGTTCTGCTGGCCGCGATCCTCCTGAAGCTCGGCACCTACGGCTTCGTGCGTATCCTGCTGCCGCTGCTGCCGGGCGCCTTCCACCTCATGGCGGGCATGGTGGCGGTTCTCGCCGCGATCGCGGCCGTCTACGGCGCGCTGGTGGCGATGGCGCAGACGGATCTGAAGAAGCTCGTCGCCTATTCGAGCGTCAACCACATGGGCTACGTGATGCTCGGCGTCGCCGCGGCGGCCGCCGCGGAAGGGCAGCCGGCGCTGCGCAACGCCGCGGCGATCGCCCTGAACGGCGCGACGATGCAGATGCTGGCGCACGGCGTGATCACCGGGGCGCTGTTCTTCCTCGTCGGCGTGATCTACGACTACCGGGCGCACACCCGCGGCGTGAACGATTTCGGCGGCCTGTGGGAGCGCCTCCCGGTGTACACGGGACTCACGATGCTGGCGATGCTGGCGTCGCTCGGTCTGCCGGGGCTGATGGGGTTCGTGGCGGAGTTCTCGATTTTCCTCGGCGCCTACCAGGTCTATCCGGCGCTGACCGTCGTGTCGCTCGTCGGCGTCGTGATCACGGTCGCGTTCTTCCTCTGGACGATCTACCGCATCTTCTGGGGGCCGCTGAACGCGAAGTGGGCCGGACTCCCCGATCTGGACGGTCGTGAGGCGTGGACGCTCGCGCCGCTGGCCGCGTTGATGATCGCCGTCGGGCTCTATCCCGCGCCGGTCGTCAACACGATCAACGCGGCAATGCTGGGCATCCTCAACCTCGTGCGATGAGGGCCGGCCGGTGACGGGAATCGACCTCCGGCCCCTGCTGCCCGAGATCACGGTCGGGATCCTGGCCCTCGGCCTGCTCGTGATCGACTTGATCGTCGCGCCGGAAGACCGCCGCCTCGTGGGGTGGACGGCGATCATCGGCCTGGCGTTCACGCTCGGCCCCTCCGCGGTGCTGATCGGCGGCCCGCGGTACCTCGTGGTGTTCGACACCTACGCGGTCGACCCGTTCGCCGGCTTCTTCAAGGTGGTCGCGATCCTGAGCGCGATTCTCGTCATCGCCGCGGCGATGGACTTTTTCCGGGACCACCCGACGGCGCACGAGGGCGACATCTACGTACTCATCGTGTTCATGGTGCTCGGCCTGTTCGCGATGGCGGCGGCGGCCGATCTGATCGTGCTGTTCCTCGCGATCGAGTGGGTGTCGCTGATCTCGTATGTGCTCGCCGGCGCCCTGAAGGCGAACCGGAAGAGCAGCGAGGCCGGTGTGAAGTACTTCTTCTACGGCGCCGCGGCGTCGGCCGTGATGCTGTACGGCTTCACGTACCTGTACGGGGCAACCGGCACGACGAACATCTACGCGCTGGCCTCGCGGCTCGGAGCCGCCCAGCCGGGGTTCCTCGTGGTCGCGGTCGTGCTGATCCTCGCCGGGTTCGGGTTCAAGATCTCCGCGGTGCCGTTCCACCAGTGGACGCCGGACGTGTACGAAGGCGCCCCGACGCCGATCGTCGCCTTTCTGTCGGTGGCCAGCAAGGCCGCAGGTTTCGCCGCCCTGCTGCGGATGCTCTACGTGGCGCTGCCGCCGGGGGCGTGGGTCGGCATCGTCGCCGCGATCTCCGTGCTCTCCATGTCGTTCGGCAATCTGCTCGCGCTGTCGCAGTCGAACATCAAGCGGATGCTCGCGTACAGCTCGATTGCGCACGCCGGGTACATGCTGATCGGCGTCGTGGCGCTCTCCGCCGGGCCGGGGGTGCTCGGCTCCGGGGTCTCGGCGCTGCTGTTCTACCTGATGGGCTACCTCTTCACCAACATCGGCGCCTTCACCGTCGCCATCGCCGTAGCCCGGGCGAGCGGCACGGACGCGATCGCGGGCTACGCCGGGCTCGGCCAGCGATCGCCGTTTTCGGCGACGCTGATGGCCGCGTTCATGCTCGCCCTCACAGGCATTCCGCCGACCGCGTTGTTCTGGGGAAAAGTGTTTCTCTTCAGCGCCGCGATTCAGTCCGGGTTCCTCTGGCTGGCCGTGGTCGGCATCATCAACAGCGTGGTGTCGCTCTACTACTACGTGGGCGTCATCCGGGCGATGTGGCAGATGCCCGCCGCCGGCGGCGAACCGGCGGCACCTCCGGCCGGCGAGCCGCTCGGCGGGCCGGTCGAGACGCCGCTGTTGCGGGGCGTGCTGGCCGTGACGGCCGCGGGCGCGCTCGTGCCGGGGTTCTTCCCGGATGCGCTCATCCGCTTCGCCCAGGCGGCATCACTGCTGTTGAAGATCTAGACACCGGCGTCGCCCCGGCGCGGGACTAGGCGTCGGCATGCGACGGCGTCGCCCCGGTGCGGGACTAGCCGTCGGTATGCGACGGCGTCGTCGAACCGTTGTTTGGCTTCTTTCTTGACACCATTTTGGGGGGTTGTTACGATGTTGGCCGCAGTGGAGCGCCAACGTCCGCGGGCCGGCAGGCGGCTCAACCACGGTCTACGGACGGTATTTTTTTGTTCCACGCAGGAGCATGCGAGATGACCGCACACGATTCCCCCGGCAGTCAATCGGGTGAAGCCCTGCTCCGCGAGATCGCGCAGCGCGAACAGGAGCTGCAGCGCCAGGTCGCCGACGCTCGCGCCGAGGCTACCCGGCGCGTGGAACAGGCACAGCGGCAGGGCGAGGAACTGCGCGCGCGGGCCCGCGACCGCGCCCGCGACATCGCGTCCGGCGCCTCCGCGGAGGCGTCACGCGAGGCCGAGCGCATCGGGAAGGAAATCGTGGCGCGCGCCGAGGCGGAAGCCGCGGCCATCCGCAAGCAGGCGGAGGAGCGGCGCGCCAAGGCGGTCGAGCTCGTCGTCCGCGAGGTTCTCGGGAGCCAGGCATGATCGTATCGATGAGCCGGGTGACCGTGCTCGGGCCCCGGCGGCTGCAGGCGGACGTTGCCGGCGCGATTCAGGGCCTCGGCAGCCTGCATGTCGACCACGTCCGGCCGATCGAGGACGGCATCGGCCCGCGGCCGCTCGACGCACGCGACCAGGCGGCGCGCGAAACGATCGACGCGGTGCGCACCCGCGCCGAGGCGATTCTCGCGCTCCTCCCGGCCCTCGAGATTCCGCCCGTGTCCACCGAACCGTACGAAACGCAGTCGCCCGAGGCGCTGCGGGCGCGGCTCGACGCCGTGGAGACGCAGGCCAAGGATCTTACGCGGCGCCTCTTGGACGCGGAAGAGGAGCAGGAGATCCTCCAGGCCTACGGGCGCGCGATCGAGATCCTCGCGCCCCTGCTGGCTCCGCTGCAGGGCAGCCGCACGCTGGAGGCCGCCGGGTTCCTCATCGACGCGAAGCCGGGCGCGCTCGAGGCGCTGCGCGGCGAACTGGCCGCGGCGACGCAGGGCAGGGTCGAGGTGGTGAACCGCGCGCTCGACGCGCACCGGCTCGCCGTCGTGGCGGCGTACGCCCGCCGCGACGCGGACGCGGTGCGACCCGTGCTGACCCGTGCCGGGGCGAGCGAACTCCGCCTGCCCGCCGGCGTCCGCGGGATGCCGCTGCCGCAGGCCGTGACCCACCTCCAGGAGCGGGCGCGCGTGCTGCCGGGCGAGATCGAGGATTGCCGGCGGCAGCTGATCGAGCTCAGCCGGCGGCACCGGCCCGAAGTGACGGCGATCGCCGTGGTGGCGCGGGACGCGGTGCACCGCTACGAGCTGATGGCGCAGACGCCGCAGTCGCGGTACGCGTTCGTGCTATACGGCTGGGTGCCCAGCGCCCGCGTCGCCGCGGTGCGCGAGGGCCTCAAGAAGCGATTCGCGGACGGCGTCATGGTCTTCGACGAGCCGGCCCCCGTGCACCACGCGGAAGCCGTGCCGGTGCTGCTCGACAACCCCGGATGGCTCAAGCCGTTCGAGATGTTCCTCGCGATCTTCGACCCGCCGAAGTACGGAACGCTCGATCCGACGATCTGGTTCGCGATTTCGATGCCGCTCTGGGTCGGTCTCATCATCGGGGACGTCGGATACGGCCTGTTCCTGCTGGGAATCACGCTGTGGCTCGCGGGCAAGGCGCGGACGGGGAAGCCGTGGCGCGTCGTTCTGGCCGGCATGGACTTCGGGTTCACGCTGACGCCGGTCGTGATGCGGCGCGTCGTCGCGCTGCTCACGTGGATGACCTCGTTCACGTTCCTCTTCGGGATCGTCTTCGGCGAGTTCTTCGGCGATCTTCCGCAGCGGCTGTTCCCGGGCTTCCATCCGATTTTCGACCGGCTCGAGGGGATCAATACCTACCTCTATCTGTCGGTGGGCTTCGGCCTCGCCCAGGTCTACCTCGGGCTCTTCATGGAGATGGTGAAGGCCGTCCGGCACCGTGAGCGGACGGAATTTCTCGAGGCGGCGGCGCTTCTCTTCGGCGGGACGACGGTGTTCCTGTGGCTCGCGACGCAGGTGCACGTGCTGCCGTCGTCGTTCTTCAGCCCCGTCATGCTGGGGTGCGCGGTGCTGTTCCTCCTCTCGCTGCTGTTCTCGGCCAGCTTCGGCAGCGCGATGTGGATCATGGAATCGATCTCGACGTTCGGCGCGATCATCTCGTACGCCCGAATCTTCGCGGTCGGCGTCGCGTCGCTCGCCCTCGCCATCGTGGCGAACACCATCGGCGGGAAGGCGCCCGCGCTGATCATCGGCATTTTCGTCGGCGCCGTCGCGCACATCATGTTCTTCGGCCTGACGATCATCGGGCACATCCTGCAGCCCGCCCGGCTCAACTGGGTCGAGTTTTTCTCCAAGTTCAAATACTACCAGGACACCGGTCGACCGTACCGGCCATTTCAACGCAGCGGGGGTGGAGCGTGAAGTCTCGGAAAGTGTGGACGGTTCTCGGCCTGACGGCCGTCGGGCTGATGCTCTTGGCAATGGGAGCGGGCGCGCAGCAGGCCGCGCAGGCGGCGGGGGCCGGCACGGGGGCGGGCCTCTTGGGCGTGGGCGCGGGCCTCGCGATCGGCCTCGGCGCGGTCGGCACCGGCATCGCGCAGTCGCGTATCGGCGGAGCGGCGGCGGGCGTCATCGCCGAGCGGCCGGAGATGTTCGGCACGATGCTGATCCTGCTCGTGATCCCCGAGACGCTGGTCATCTTCGGATTCGTCATCGCGTTCTTTCTGTACGGCAAGATCTAGGGCGGGCGGAGCGGTCGCGTGGGAACGCAGCTGATGCAGCTCCTCGAGCAGGAAGCGCGGGTCGAGAAAGACCAGGCGCTGAACGAGGCGCAGGCCAAAGCCGAGGAGGTCGCCGCGGCGGCGGCGCGGGAGGCCGAGGAGATCGAGGCTGAGGCCCGCCGGCGCGTGGAGGCGGAGCAGGCCCAGGCCCGGGCGCGGGCGACCAGCACCGCGAGCCTGCGCGCGGCCGCGCTCGTGCTGGCCGCGAAAGACGAGGCGATCCGCAAAGTGTTCGAGCAGGCGGAAGCCGAGTTGCGCACCGGCGCGGCCGGGGCCAACTCGCAGCGGCGCGGCGCGGTGCTCCGCGGGCTGCTGCGCGAGGCGGCGCGGGGCCTCTCCGGCCGCCTCACGGTGGAGACGGCACCCGCGGACGTCCAGACGGTTCGCGACGCGTGCCGCGAACTCGGACTCGACGCCGAGGTGCGCGAGGCGCGGGACGTCGCCGACGGTGTCCGCGTCGCCTCGCCGGACGGCCGCGTGGTCGTGGAGAACACGATCGGTAGCCGCCTGAGCCACGCCCGGCGGGAGATGGTATCCCGGGTCGCCGAGACGTTGTGGAGCCGGTGAGGCGTGGGTGATTTTTCCTACATAAACGCGCGGGTCAAGGTCATGAAATCCCAGCTCCTTCCGCCGTCGCGTCTGGAGGAGCTGCTTGCGGCGCCGGATGTCCCCGCGATTATTCAGGCGCTCGTCGACACCCCGTACAACGCCGAGCTGCAGGAGGCCCTCAGCCGGTTCGGCGGCGTGCGGGCGATCGACGAGGCGCTGGCGCAGAACTTCTACCACGCGACCCGCCGCATTCTGAGCTTTGCCGACGGGGCGGAGCGGCGCCAGATCGAGGTCGTCCTGCTGCGCTATGATCTGCAGAACATCCGCGCGATCGTCCGCGGCAAGCACACGGACAAGCCCGACGACGACATCCTGTCCACCCTTTACCCGGGCGGGTCGCTCAGCGAGGTCCGGCTGCGCGAGCTGCTCGAGCAGCCCGACCTGCGCGCGATCGCGGACACGCTGCAGACCTGGATGCATCCGCTGGGCCGGGCGCTGCGGGAAGGCGCGGATGCCGCGCAGCGGAGCGGCGGCCTGCTCGACGTCGAACTCGCGCTCGACCGTGCGTACGCGCAGTACGGCTACCGCGTTGCCGACGGCGAAGGGGACGGCGAGACGAGCTTCCGCCGCTTTCTCAGCGCGGAAGTCACCGCCACGAACTTCAAGACCGCGCTGCGTCTGCGGCGGATCCGGGAGCTCCCGCGCGAGGAGCGGGACCAGTTCTTCGTGCTGGGCGGTGCGATCTCGCGGGAGCGGTTTCTCGTACTCGCCGATCCGCAGACCAGCATCGCCGACGTCCAGGGCACGAAGATCCTCGGCGTGGATCTGACGGGCACGGAAGACCTGCTCGAGATGGAACGGTTCGTCGACCGCGGGGTCCAGCGCATGGCCGCGCAGATGCTGCTCGGCGATCCGCTGGGCATCGACGTGGTCGTCGGCTACCTCACGCGCAAGGCGGCGGAAGTCGCCAACGTGCGCGTGATCGCGCACGCGCGGCAGCTCGGGCTTGCGACGGACGTCGCGCGCCAGGAGATCGTGAATGTATAAGGTCGCGGTGATCACCGATCCCGAGACGGCGACGGGGTTCCGTCTCGCGGGCGTCGAGGTCCGCGAGGCGGGCACGCCCGAGCAGGCGCTCGAGCTGATCCGCGAGCTGACCGCGGCCGGCTACGGGCTGCTCGCGGTGAACGAAGACCTGCTGCACGGCACCGAGGACGCGCGGACGCGGCTCCTGCGGGGCCGCGACCTGCCGCTGATCGTGCCGCTGCCCCCGGCGCGCGCGAACCTTGAGTCCGGAGAGGCGTACATTTCCAGGCTGGTGAAGGAGCACATCGGATTCGCCGTCAAGCTGCGGTGAGAGACGGAGGAGAAGGGATGGCGGCACCAACCGGCAAGATCACGCGTATCTCGGGCCCCGCGGTCATCGCCGAAGGTCTGGCCGGCGCGCGGATGTACGACATCGTCCGCGTCGGCAAGGAGAAGCTGATCGGCGAGATCATCCGCCTCGACGGCGACACGGCGTTCGTCCAGGTCTACGAGGACACGTCGGGCCTGTACGTCGGGGAGCCGATCGAGTCGACCGAAGCCCCGCTCGCCCTCGAACTCGGCCCGGGCATGCTGAGCAGCATCTACGACGGCATCCAGCGGCCGCTCGACAAGATCCGCGACGCGCAGGGCGACTTCATCTCGCGCGGCGTGGTCGTCGACTCGCTGGATCGGGCGAAAAAGTGGGCGTTCAAGGCGTCGGCGAAGGCCGGTGAGCGGGTCGGGCCGGGCGACGTGCTCGGGGAGGTCCAGGAGTACTCCTACGCCCACCGGATCATGGTGCCGCCGGACGCCCCGGCCGGTGAGATCGCCGAGATCAAGAGCGGCGACTTCACGGTGACCGATGTCGTCGCCCGCCTCACGAACGGCGCCGAGCTGCGGATGATGCAGACGTGGCCCGTGCGCGTGCCGCGACCCGCCGCCCGCAAGCTCGACCCGACGGAGCTGTTCATCACCGGCCAGCGGATCCTGGACGTGCTGTTCCCGGTGGCGATGGGCGGGACCGCGTCGGTCCCCGGCCCCTTCGGCAGCGGCAAGACCGTCGTGCAGCAGACGCTCTCGAAGTGGTCCAACGCCGACATCATCGTCTACGTCGGCTGCGGCGAGCGCGGCAACGAGATGACCGACGTGCTGACGGAGTTTCCGGAGCTCGAAGACCCGCGCAACGGCCGGCCGCTCATGGAGCGGACGATCCTCGTCGCCAACACCTCGAACATGCCGGTCGCGGCGCGCGAGGCCAGCATCTACACCGGGGTCACGATGGCGGAGTACTTCCGCGACATGGGCTACCGCGTCGCGCTGATGGCCGACAGCACGAGCCGCTGGGCGGAAGCGCTGCGCGAGATTTCGTCCCGCCTGGAGGAGATGCCGGCGGAGGAAGGCTACCCGCCGTACCTCGCGAGCCGCCTGTCCGCGTTCTACGAGCGGGCGGGACGCGCCGTCGTCCTCGGCAAGGACGAGCGCATCGGGGCCGTCACGGTCGTCGGCGCCGTCTCGCCGCCGGGCGGCGACCTGTCCGAGCCGGTCACCCAGAGCACGCTGCGCATCGTCGGCACGTTCTGGTCGCTCGACGCGCAGCTTGCCTACCGCCGCCACTTCCCGGCGATCAACTGGAACCGGTCCTACAGCCTGTACGAGGCGCTGCTCGCGCCGTGGTACGCGAAGCAGGTGGCGGAGGATTTCGCCGACCAGCGCACGTGGCTGAGCGCGATCCTCGCGCGCGAGGCGGGCCTGCAGGAGGTCGTCCAACTGGTCGGCCCCGACGCGCTCCAGGACGCGGAGCGCATGGTGATCGAGGCCGGGCGCATGATCCGTGAATTCTACCTGCAGCAGAGCGCGTTCAGCGACGTCGACGCGTCGTGCTCGCTCGAGAAGGCCTACGGGATGATCCAAGGGATCCGGGCGTTCTACGAAGCCTCGCTCGAGGGTCTGCAGCGGGGGATGACGATCGACGAGATCCTCAACCTGCCGCAGAACGAGCGGATCGCGCGGTTCAAGGAAGTGCCGAACGACAAGTTTCCGGCGGCGCTCAAGGAGTTCATGGACGGGCTCGCGCAGACGTTCGCGAAGGCAGGCGGCGAGGCCGCCGCGGGGACGAGCCCGCGGGATGCGCAGGCGTCGGCGGGCGCGGCGTCGGGCGACGGGCGGAGGAGCTGACATGGATCTCGCCACCAAGCGCTACACGAGCATCAACTACATCTCGGGCCCGCTGCTGTTTGTCGAGGGCGCCCGGGACCTCGCCTACGGCGCGATCGTCGAGATCCACGTGCAGGACGGCAGCGTGCGCGGCGGGCAGGTCATCGAAGTCTCGGAGAAAAACGCGGTCATCCAGGTGTTCGAAGAAACGCGCGGCATGGACCTCGCGAAAACGTCGCTCAGCCTGCGCGAGGACGTCGCGCGGATCGGCGTCAGCCGCGAGATGATCGGCCGGCGGTTCAACGGTCTCGGCGATCCGATCGACGGCCTGCCGCCGATCATCCCCGAGAAGCGCCTGCCGATCCTCGGCGCCCCGATCAACCCGGTGGCGCGGGAGAAGCCGGCGGAATTCATCCAAACCGGCATCTCGACGATCGACGTAATGAACACGCTGGTCCGGGGCCAGAAGCTGCCGATCTTCTCCGGCGCCGGCCTGCCCGCGAACGAGATCGCGGCGCAGATCGCGCGCCAGTCGAAAGTGCTCGGCGAGGCGGAGCAGTTCTCGGTCGTGTTCGGCGCGATGGGGATCACTCAGCGCGAGGCCGCGTTCTTCATCCAGGAGTTCGAGACGACGGGGGCCCTCGCGCGCAGCGTGGTGTTCATGAATCTGGCCGACGACCCGACGATCGAGCGCCTGATGACACCGCGGACCGCGCTCACCGTCGCGGAGTACCTCGCGTACGAGCTCGACATGCAGGTGCTCGTCATCCTCACCGACATGACGAACTACTGCGAGGCCCTGCGCGAGATCGGCGCGGCGCGCGAAGAGATCCCCGGGCGCCGCGGCTACCCCGGCTACATGTACACCGACCTCGCCAGCATCTACGAGCGCGCCGGCCGCATCAAGGGCAAGAAGGGCACGATCACGCAATTCCCGATCCTCACAATGCCGGACGACGACATCACGCACCCGATCGCCGACCTTACCGGCTACATCACGGAGGGCCAGCTCGTGCTGGCGCGGCCGCTCCACCGGCAGGGCATCTACCCGCCGATCAACCCGCTGCCGAGCCTCTCGCGGCTCATGAACAACGGCATCGGACGGGGCCGCACGCGCGAGGACCACCGGCAGGTCGCCGACCAGCTCTACTCCGCGTACGCGCAGGGCCTCGACCTCCGCCGACTCGTCGCGATCATCGGTGAGGAGGCGCTCACCGAGAACGACCGGCTGTACCTGAAGTTCGCCGACTCGTTCGAGAAAGAGTTCATCAACCAAGGCAACAGCGACCGCTCCATTCAGGACTCGCTGACGCTCGGCTGGAAGCTGCTGTCGGTGTTCCCGAAGACCGCGCTGACGCGCATCAGCCGCGACCACGTAGACAAGTACTACTACGGGGAGCAGGCCGACAAGATGTT
Source organism: bacterium (assembly GCA_035691305.1). Lineage (NCBI taxonomy): Bacteria > bacterium. Next base: position 5,768 of record DASSJF010000038.1, on the reverse strand, counting down.
CCGCCCCGGCGAGGTGCGGTAGGGGCGGGGTCCCCTCCGTCGCTCGGATAACATGAGGAGAAGCCGTTATGGCTGAGACGATCAGCCCCACCCGAATGAACCTGCTGCAGCGCCAGAACCAGGTGAAGCTGGCGCAGCAGGGTGTCGACCTCCTGAAGAAAAAGCGGGACGCGCTTGTGGCGGACTTCTTCAATATCGTGCGGCGGGCGCTGGCCGCGCGCGAGAAGCTCACGCAGTCCGCGGAGCAGTCCTACACGCTGCTCGGGCTGACCAAGGCCGTCGAGGGCCGGGAGACGCTCGAGGCCGTCGCGCTGGCGGATCCCCGCCGCCTGGAGGTCGGGATCGACACCAAGAACGTCTGGGGCACGCGTATCCCCAGCATCGCGACGAACGGCGTCAAGCGGTCCCTGCTGGAGCGCAACGTCGATCCCGCGTCCGTGTCGGCGCGCACGATCGAGAGCGCCGACCGGTTCGAAGACGTCGTGGACGCGCTCCTCGAGGTGGCCGGGACTGAGATCACGTTGAGGAAGATCGGCGAAGAGATCAAGAAGACGACGCGCCGGGTCAACGCGCTGGAACAGGTCGTGATCCCGCGTGTGCGCGGCGAGATCCGGTACATCCGCGACGTGCTGGAGCAGCGGGCCCGCGAAGACGTCTTCCGGCTGAAGCGAATCAAGCAGAAGCTGGAGAGCGCGAAGAACTGAACGTCCCGGGCGGTGGCGATTGGCACACGGTGGCTTCCGCCGTCGTGGCCTTGCCCGGAACCGTGATGATGCTCGGGGCGGTGGACGTCGGCAAGACGACCACCGCGACGCATCTGGCCGCCGCGGCCGCGCGCGCGGGCGTCGCGGCGGCGGTTGTCGACGCCGATACGGGCCAGTCTGATCTGGGGCCGCCGGCCGCCGTCGGCTGGGGGCCGGTGCGGACGCCGGTCCGCCGCATGGATGCCATTCCGCCGGCCGGGCTCTGGTTCGTCGGCGACACGACCCCCCAGCGGGTGTACCGGTACCTTCTCCAGGGAACGCTCGAGCTGACCCGGCGCGCCCGGCGCGAGGGGGCAGAGATCGTGGTCGTCGATACGACGGGGTGGATCGAAGGCGCGGGCGCCGCCGCGAAAGTCCGTAAGATCCGGCTGCTGGCCCCGCGGCACCTCGTGGCCATTCAGCGCGGCTGCGAAGCCGAGCCGATTCTCGCGCGCGTTTCTCATGACACCGTCGTGCACAGGCTGCGCCCCGCGCCCGCCGTCAGGCGCCGCTCGGCCGCGGAACGGCGCGCGCGTCGCGAGGGGCGGTTTGCCGCCTACTTCGCCGGGGCCGCAGAACTCGTGCTCGATCTTCGCGACGTGATTCCGCAGCGCCCGGCCGTCTATCGCGGACGGCGGGTCGCACCGTCCCGCGTCCTTGCCGACATCCCTCGGGACGCGCTCCGACACCTGCTGGTCGGGCTGGCCGCCCGCCGTGGTACCATCATGGCGATGGGTACAATCGTCGACGTGGACCCGGTGGGACGGCGGCTCGTCGTAGCGGCGCCGGATGTCGCGGCGCGCGCGGTCCAATGCGTCCAGTGGGGCGTGCTTCGGGTGACGCCGAGGGGCCGCGAAGCGGGCCGCCTCTTCGATCGGATGGGAGCGCCCGCATGAGGTTCCGCGGGCGCGCCGCGGGTGCGGGCATCCGCCGGTGGCAGGTCGCGCTGACCGCCGTTGCGGTTGCGGTCGGCTTCGTCTTTGCCGTGCAGTCACGCACAGAACAGTCGATTGAAACCGGCCTCCAGGTCAGCTCGGGCCGTCTCGACGAGGTGGCCTACCGGTACCGTGCGGAGGAAGGGCGCCAGGCGGCGATGCGCGCGGAGATCGCCGATCTCCGACGCGAGATCGCGGACGACGAGCAGCGCGCCGCGGGCGATCGGCGCGTCGCCGCTTCCCTGACGGAAGACCTCGCCAAGTTGCGGTCCGCGGCCGCCCTGACCGCGGTGCGCGGGCCGGGTGTGTCGGTGACGATCACCGACAGCCGGAGGCCGCTTCGGCCGGGCGAGGATCCGAACCTGGTGCTGATCCACTACTCCGACGTTCGCGCCGTGGTCAACATGCTGTGGGCGGCGGGGGCCGAAGCCGTCGCGGTGAACGACGAGCGCATCATGGCGACGACCGGTTTGTCGTGCGTCGGGACCACAATCCTGTGCAACACGCGGCGCATGGCCCCGCCGTACCGGATCGTCGCCGTCGGCAACACGGACGCGATGATGGTCGCCGCGCAGGCGCGCGGCGGGATTCTGGACCAACTGCGGGCGTTCGAGTTCCCGGTGACCGTGACGCCGGGCACCGACCTGTTGGTGCCCGCGTACAGCGGCGGGTTCGTGTACCGCTACGCTAAGCCGGCCGGGACGGGAGGGTAGCGCTGTGTGGCTGCCGATCGTAGGTCTCCTGGCCGGCCTCGCGCTCGGCCTGCTGGTCAGCGTTCAAGTCCCGCTCAGCTACGTAAAGTACAGCGCCATCGCGATCCTGGCTTCGGTGGATACCATCCTGGGCGGGATCCGGGCGCAGTGCGAGCGTCGCTTCGACCTATGGGTGTTCTTGTCGGGGTTCGTCGTGAACACCGTGTTCGCGGCGGCCCTCACCGCGCTCGGCGACCTGCTGGGGCTGGACATCTACCTCGGGGCGGTGATCGCGTTCAGCATCCGGATCTTCAATAATATCGGCTTCATCCGGCGCGATCTGCTGGGGCTGGTCTGGCGGGACCGGCCGTCGGAGGTCGAGGAGCCGGGATAGCCGGTCCGCGGCGTACGGCTCACGTCCGAGCGCGGATCGGACCGCCGCCGGATAGGATGCGCCCGGGCACAGCGTTATGGATTGACTCGGGGCATGACACGCGCGCGCAGGGCGCGCGCGTACGACGGTAGTTGTTCACGACGGGAGGCGGACCGATGCCACGCGTGGGGATCAACGGATTCGGACGGATCGGGCGGCAGGTGCTGCGGGCGATTCTCGAGCGCCATACGAACCTCGAGGTCGTCGCGGTCAACGACCTGACCGACGTCAAGACCAACGCGCACCTCTTCAAGTACGACAGCACCTACGGCCCGTATCGCGGGACGGTCGAGGGCCGGGACGGCACGCTGGTCGTCGACGGCCGCTCGATCGCCGTCATCGCCGAGCGCGACCCCGCGAAGCTGCCGTGGAAGCAGTACGGCGTCGACGTCGTCATCGAGTCGACCGGCCGCTTCACCGACGCGGGGAAGGCGGCGGGCCACCTGCAGGGCGGGGCGAAGCGCGTCGTGATCAGCGCGCCGGCGACCGGCGAGGATCTCACGGTCAACATGGGCGTGAACCACACCGCCTACGACCCGTCGAAGCACAAGGTGATCAGCAACGGCTCCTGCACCACCAACTGCCTGTCGGTGACCGCGAAGGTGCTCGACGAGAGCTTCGGCATCGCCGGCGGGTTCATGAACACGATCCACTCTTACACGAACGACCAGGTGATCCTCGACACGGTCCACAAGGATCTCCGGCGGGCCCGCGCGGCCGGGCTGAGCATCATCCCGACGACCACCGGCGCGGCGAAGGCGATCAACCTCGTGCTGCCCGGCCTGAAGGGCAAGCTCAACGGCCTGGCGATGCGCGTGCCGACGCCGACGGTCTCGGTGGTCGACCTGACGGTGTCGCTCGCGAAGCCGGCGACGGCGGAGCAGATCAACGCCGCCTACAAGCGCGCCGCGGCGGAGGAACTGAAGGGTCTTCTCGGCTACAGCGACGAGCCGCTCGTTTCCGTCGACTACAAGGGCGATCCGCGCAGCGGCATCATCGACGGCCTGTCCACGATGGTCGTCGGCAGTCTCGCGAAGGTGCTGTCCTGGTACGACAACGAGTGGGGCTACTCGTGCCGGGTGGCGGATCTCGTCGCGTACATGGTCTCGCGCGGCGTGTGAGCGCCGCGGTGGGCACGAAGAAGAAGACCGTTCGGGACATCGACGTCCGCGGCAAGCGGGTGTTCGTCCGCGTCGATTTCAATGTGCCGCTCGACCGCGGACGGATCACGGACGACCAGCGTATCCGCGCCGCGGTGCCCACGATCCAGTACCTGCTGGATCACGGCGCGATGGTGATCTTGGCCTCCCACCTCGGGCGGCCGAAAGGGCCCGACGACTCGCTGCGCATGGATCCGATCGCAGCGCGCTTGAGCGAACTGCTTCACCGGCCGGTCAAGAAGGTGGACGACTGCGTGGGCCCCGTCATCGAGGATCAGGTCTTCTCGATGCGCGCGGGCGACGTGGTCCTGCTCGAAAACCTGCGATTTCACCGCGAGGAGGAGGCCAACGAGCCCATCTTCGCCCACGCCCTGGCCCGCCTCGCCGACGTCTACGTGAACGACGCGTTTGGGACGGCCCACCGCGCCCATGCGAGCACGGTCGGGATCACGCAGTATCTTCCCGCGGTCGCCGGCCTCCTGATGGAGCGCGAGCTGACCTTCCTCGGCAAGGTGCTCGAGCATCCGTCCACGCCGCTCGTCGTGATCCTCGGCGGCAAGAAGGTGGAGGACAAGATCGGCGTGATCCGCAATCTGCTTCGCCTGGCGACGACGATGCTGATCGGCGGGGGCATGTGCTACACCTTCCTCAAGGCGGCGGGGGCGCAGATCGGATCGTCGCTGCTCGAGGCGGAGAAGCTCCCGCTCGCGTCCGAGCTGCTGCGCGAGGCCGAGTCGCGCGGGGTCACGATGGTGCTGCCGATCGACGTCGTTGCGGCCCAGAAGGTCGAGGCCGGTGCGCCGACCCGGATCGTCGACGCGCGGGCGATCCCGGACGGGTGGCTCGGCGTGGACATCGGACCGCGCACCGTCGCGGCGATGGGCGCGCCGATCGCGGGCGCCGCGACGATCCTCTGGAACGGACCGATGGGAGTCTTCGAGATCCCGGAGTTCGCCTCCGGCACTCGGGCGATCGCGAAGGCCGTCGCCGAGTCGTGCGGCGAGTCGATCGTCGGCGGGGGCGACACGGGGGCGGCCGTCGAGCAGTTCGGCTACGCGGACAAGGTCACCCACGTCAGCACGGGCGGAGGCGCGACGCTGGAGTTCATGGAGGGCAAGATCCTGCCCGGCATCGCGGCGCTGCAGAATGCCTAAGCGCGTCCCGTTCATCGTCGGTAACTGGAAGATGCACATGACCCGGGGGCCGGCGGAGCGTCTGGCGCGCGACGTGACCGCGGCGATCGCGAATGTCCGCGGGGTCGACGTGGCGCTCTGCCCGCCCGCGACGGCGCTCGATGTTGTCGGCCGCGCGCTCGCGGGCACGACCGTCGTGCTCGGCGCCCAAACGATGCACGAGGAAGACAAAGGCGCGTTCACGGGGGAGATCAGCCCGTCGATGCTGGTCGACGCCGGCTGCAGGTGCGTCATTCTCGGCCACTCGGAGCGCCGGCAATGGTACGGGGAGACCGACGCGGCGCTCGAGCGCAAAGTGCGCTCCGCGGTCATCGCGAATCTCCTGCCCATCATCTGCGTGGGCGAGCGCCTCGTCGAGCGCGAGGCCGGCCAGACGGATGCGCTCGTGACGATGCAGGTGGAAGCGGCCGTGGGCGGGCTCGGCGGGCGGCCCGCGGTGCCGCTGGTCGTGGCCTACGAGCCGGTCTGGGCGATCGGCACCGGCCGCACCGCGACCGGCGAGGAGGCCAACCGGGTCGCGGCCCTGATTCGCTGGGTCGCGGCCTCGCGCTGCGGCGCCCAGGCGGGCGACACGCTGCGCGTCCTCTACGGCGGCAGCGTCAAGCCGGACAA
>DASSJF010000037.1 GCA_035691305.1 bacterium | reverse complement strand
CTGTTCGCGGGGGCGCACGAACCGCTCGGCCTGGAGCTGCTGCTCTACGGTACAAACCACGGCCGGCCGGTGATGCGGCCCGACGGCCGGCCGGCGACCGGCGTCGCCGCGCTCGCAGAGACGCACGCCGTACGGATCCGGCGGATGCGTCCCGCCCGGAGCGACATGAACATCACCGCCCTCGCCGTCGTCGTGGTCGAGCCGAAGACCTCCGCGCCGCCCGCGGGCGCGTGACCCCGCTCCCCCGCACGTCTTGGGGCGCGTACCGGACCTCCGGCGCACCGCCCGTCGGCGCCTGCACCTGGATCTACGGCGACGCGCCGCTCGAGGAGACGCTCGCCCGCATCGCGGCGGCCGGCTGCGACGCGGTCGAGCTGCCGGGCGAGCCGGACCGGTTCGATCCCGCCGCGCTTCGGACGCGGCTCGCACGTCACCGGCTCGCGCCGGTCGCACTGACTGCGTCGTGCAAATCGCCGGAGACCCGCCGCGACCTCGCCCATCCCGATCCCACGGTCCGCCGGGACGCGGTCGCGCACGTGTCGCGGTGCCTCGCCTTCGCCGCGGAGGTCGGGGTGCCGATCGTACAGATGCTGCCGTCGGGCGAGACGCGCCTGGCGCCGTTCGGGGAACGCGACGAGGAGTGGCGGTGGTCCGTGGAGGCGATGCGGACCGCCGCGGCCGAGGCGGAACGGGTGGGCGTGCGGCTCGCCGTCGAGCCGATCAACCGGTACGAAACCTATCTCGTCACGTCGGTCGCGACGGCCCTGGCCTATCTCGACGCGGTCGGCTCACCGTGGATCGGGCTCACGATCGACCTGTACCACGCGAACATCGAAGAGCGCACGATCGCCGGCGCGATCCGCGCGGCCGGGCCGCGGCTCTGGCACGTCCATCTCGCCGACACCAACCGGGAAGGATTGGGGCGCGGGCACCTCGATCTCGACGGCTGCCTCGCGGCCCTGCGCGACGCGGGCTATGCGGGGGCGTTGGTCCTCGAGATGACGGCGCCCGGTCCCGACCCGTTCACGCCGATCAAGGACGGGCGGTCCGCCGGCATCGTCGACGGCTACCTGCGCGAGTCGGTCGCGCGGCTGCGCGCCGCGCGGTAGACCGCCCGGGCGCGCCGTCACCGCCGCGAGTCTGCCGGCTGACGGACCGCGTCGCCCACCTCCACCGGCTCACCCTCGCCGAACACGAGGGCGCGCGTGATGCGCAGCCCGATCTCGCCGCCCTCCGCGGGGGCGGTCTCCTTGTCGGTAAACAGCCGCACCGGCCCGGCGCCGATGCCGGGCACGTCGGCGACCACCTGCAGGTAGTGCCCGAGGTTCATCACCCGCCGCACCCGCGCCGACGCCCCTCCGGCGTCGATGACGAGATCCTCCGGCCGCACGGCAAGGCGCACCTCCGCGCCGTCCGGCCAGGACGCGCCGGGAAGCGGCAGGCGCCAGGGCCCCGCGGCCAGCACGCCCTCCCCCCGGTGCACCCGCGCCGGGATCACGTTCATCGTGCCGATGAAGTCGGCGACGAAGAGCGTGCGCGGGCGGGCGTACAGGCTGGACGGCGTGTCGACCTGCTCCGCCACCCCGTCGCGCATCACGGTGATGCGGTCCGCGATGGTCAGCGCCTCTTCCTGGTCGTGCGTCACGAACACGGTCGTGATGCCGACCTCACGCTGGAGCTGCTTGACCTCTTCGCGCATGTGAACCCGCAGCCGGGCGTCGAGGTTGCTGAACGGCTCGTCCAGCAGCAGCAACTTGGGCTCGAGCACGAGCGCACGGGCCACGGCGACGCGCTGCTGCTGGCCGCCCGACAGCTGGTGCGGGTATTTCCGGCCGACGTCGGGCAGCCCGACGAGCGTCAGCACGTCGCGCACCTTGGCGTCCACCTGCGCCCTGGGCAGACGCCGCAGACGCAGCCCGAAGGCGACGTTGCCTTCCACCGTCATGTGCGGCCACAGGTTGTAGCGTTGGAAGACCATCGCCGTGGGCCGGCGCTCGGGCGGCAGCGCCGTGACGCTGCGGCCGTCGATGCGGATGTCGCCGGCGTCCGGAACCTCGAAGCCGCCGATCATCCGCAGCGTGGTCGTCTTGCCGCATCCCGACGGCCCGAGCAGGCACATCAGCTCGCCGTCGCGGACCTCGAGCGTGAGGTCGCGGACGGCGGCGTGGGCGCCGAAGTGCTTGCCGATGCCGATCAGATCGAGCTTCGCCATCAGACGGCCTCCGGACCGGACGCGCGCACGCCGCTCACAGGCTGTACCCCGCGGCGAGGTACCCGGCGCGGAGGTAGCGCTGCGCGAACAGCAGCAGCACGAGCGACGGCAGCGACAGCAGGATCGAGAACACCGCGCCCACCGGCTGCGGGTAGCTCAGCACGAGGTTGTACATCAGCACCGGCATCGTCATGTGATTCGGCGTGCCGACGATCAGCGTCCCCTGCGCCTCGTCGAACGCGGCGATGAAGGCGAACAACCCCGCGACGATGATCCCCGGCAGCGCGATCGGCAGCGTGATCTGGAAGAAGGTCCGCAGCGGTCCCGCGCCCGCGTCGCGCGCGGCTTCCTCGAGGTTCCGGTTGATGCCGCGGAAGGTGCCGGTCGGAATCCAGATCATGAACAGCAGCGTGTTGACGAGCTGGATCAGGATGACGCCGGTGAGCGTGTCCATCAGGTCGAGCCGGTAGAGCAGCGTCGCGATGCTCACGTAGAGGCCGATCTTCGGAAAGGCGTTCGCGGTCAGGAACGAGAGGAGCAGCACCCGCTTCGCCGGAAACTCGAGCCGCGCGAAGGCGTACGCGGCGGGAATGCAGATCACGGCCGAGATGACCGTCGCGAGCGGTGCGCTCATCAGGCTCATGCGGATCGCCTTGCCGACGTCGGCGTTGCCGAGCACGAACGCCCACCACCGCAGCGAAAACTCCGGCAGCAGATTCGGGAACAGCCACGTGCCGGCGAACGCCCAGACCAGCAGCGTGAGCAGCGGTCCGAGGATAAACGACGCGAGCGCCAGCAGCGCCGCCGTGCCGACGGCGCGGCGCAGCACCCCCGCGGCCCACGGCCACGGCATCAGACCGCCCCTCGCTCCCGGCGGCTCACGCTCGCCACGTACACGGCCCCGACCACCGAGGCGATCACGAAGGCCAGGACGGCGATCGTGACCGCCTCGGTGCGCTGCAGGTACTGGGTCAGATAGTTCGTCATCGTCACGCCGAGCATCGCCGGCGCGTTGCCGCCGACGAGGTACGGGATCGTGAACGAGCCGAACACGCCGATGAACAGCAGGGTCAGCGCGATCATCGTCGGCACGGCGTTGAGCGGCAGGATGATCGCCAGAAAGGTGCGCAGCGGACCGGCGCCCACGTCGCGCGCGCCGTCGATGAGGGCGTCGTCGATCGCCTGGAGCCCCGCGCCGAGGATCAGCACCGCGAATGGGATGTTGACCCACACCTGGGTCAGCATGATGCCGGTCCCGTTGTAGACGAGGCGCGGGAACGCCCGCACCCCGACCTGGTACAGGAGCGTCGAGACCAGGCCGTGGTTGACGAGAAACGTGATCATGGCGAACGAGGCGATGACCACCGGCACGAACAGCGGCACGACGAACAGGACGCCGAGCACCCGCGCGGCGCGGCCGCGGGAGAAGCGGAGGTACAGCGCGAGCGGATAGCTGAGCGCGAAGACGACGGCGACCGAGAGCAGCGTGATGCCGATCGAAAAGACGATGTCCGCGCGCAGCGTGCGCACGGCCAGGACGCGGGCGTAGTTCGCGAGCGTGGGACCGCCGCCTCCGGCCGGGGTGAGCGTCTCGATGACCGCCGTCACCGCCGGCAGGGCGACGAGAAAGGCGAGCACAAGCAGCGGCGGGAGCACCAGGGCGAGCCCCAGTGCTCCCCGCCGCACTCCCGCGCCGCGGCGCGGCCGCGGCGCCGAGACCACTTCGTTCATGCCGGTGGACGGGCTACTGTCCGGCCGCCACCCGATCGTGCCACAGCCGCTTGATGTCGGCGAGGTACTTCGCGTTCGGCAGCGGCGAGTAGGGCTTCGCCACGTCGGCGAACTGCCGGCGCACCGACTCGGGCATGTACTTCCAGTCGACGCCCGGGTACCCGGAGACGTCCCGGATGACGAGTTCCTGCGCCTCCGGCGTGAGCAGCCAGTTGAGCAGCGTGAGCGCGCCCTCGAGGTGGGCGGAGAACGACGGCAGCGTTACGGTCGAGTCGCCGCCGAAGAGCGGCGGCGTGATCTGCTCGTACTTCACGGTCTTGGGCACGAGACCGCGCTTGTAGAAGTCGAGGCCCATGTCCGACCACACCGACGCCATGTAGATGTTCTGCTGGCCGAGCAGCTGCAGCACGGCCACGTTGCCGTTCGGGTGGAATCCGTTATTGTACATCGCCGGCTGCAGATCGCGCAGCAGCTTCCACGCCGGCTCCCACGCGCTCTCTTCCTTCGGGTCGTAGGCGCTGCCCGCGAACTTCTCCGGGTTCACAAACTTGTAGATCGCCGCGGAGACGAACGCCTGGCCGGAGCCGCCGGTGTTGGGATCGCAATAGGTGAACTTGCCGGGGTTGGCCTTGATCCAGGCCACCAGGTCGTCGAACGTCTTGGGCGGGTTCTTCACGAACGCGCTGTTGTAGCCGATCACGACCGACGACCCGCGGTACGGCGCGCCGTACCCCTGCGTCGCGGCGATCTTCTCGGGGGGAATCTTGGCGAGGTTCGCGACCAGCTTGTCCGTCAGCTTGACCCAGAGGCCCTCCGGGATGCCCTGCTCGACGATCGAGGGCTCGGTCTCCCACAGGTCGACGTCCGTCGTGCGGCCGGCGCGCTTGGCGGCGATCAGCTTGTCGAGCACGCCCTGCCCGCCGTTGCCGTGCAGCAGCGCCACCATGTTGGTCCGGTACTGCGGGTAGCGCTTGGTGAACGCCGGCAGCAGCGACTTGTTCCAGAGATCGAAGATGTTCGTGTCGCCGTTGATGTAGACGTTCAGCGTGACCTGACCCGCGGCCCCGGCGCTCCGCGGCACCGACGTCGGGATCAGTAGGACCGCGGCCAGCAGCGCCAGCACCACCGGCGCCGACCCGCGCAGCCTGCTATACCGTCTCACAAACACCCACCCCCCTGTCCGGATCTGGTGTGCCGTGGAATCCCCCAATTCGGGCTCCGTCACCGGCACCCTCTTCGTCATCCACCGCCAGCATGCGCGTCCCGCGGTCCGCCGTCCAGCGTGTCGACGAGGGCGCGGACGCGGCCGTAGTCCGCCGCGGCCGTGTCCGGGAACAGCGCGTGACGGTACTCGTGAATCACCGTCCCCCGGTACCCGCGCAGGAGGCCGAAGACGCGGTCCAGCGGCAGGGCCCCCCAACCGACCGGCAGGTGCAGGTCGCCCTTCCCTAAGGGAAACGTATCGGCCGGCGTTTGCGTTCGGTACAGCGTGAAGTTCTCGAGACGCAGCGGATCGTAGCGTCCGAAGTTGTCGTTGACGTGCACGTGCCCGACCGCCGGCAGCGCCGTCCGGACCGCGTCCATCAGGTCGAAGCGGAACTGGGCCGCGGCGAGGGCGGCGTGCCCCACATCGAGGGTCATGATCACATTCGGCCGGGCGATCTGGCGAACGCGCTCGACCACGGGCTCGACCCGCTCGACCTCGATATTCTCGACGCCGAGCAGCACGCCGCCGGCCTCGTCGGAGAGGCGAAGGATCGCTTCGGTGAACGCGGCTTCGTCCTCCCGATCGGGACTCTGCTGTTCGAAGTGGATCACCAGCACGCGGGCTCCGACCTCCCGGCTGAAGCGCAGCGTCGCGCGCGCGAGGTCCAGCTGCGCCTCCCGGTTGCGGCGATCGCGCAGGTCGAGGCTGCTGGGGCTGTGCACCGAGTAGCTGAAGGGGTGCGCGGCGAAGGCGCGCAACGCGTCGCGCAGGCGATCGGCGTGGAGGCGGCCGCCGAACACCATGCCGGTCCCGTCCATACTGATCTCGACGGCGTCGTAGCCGAGCCGGCGGGCGAGCGCCAGTTCCTCGTCGCGCCGCTCGCCGGCGCGGACCGACAGACCGAGACGGACTACCGGCGGGCTCCCACCGCGGGCGGCGTGTACAGCGCGTCGCGGCGCTGCTGCAGCAGCGGCAGCTTCTCGCGGACCCGCGCGATGCGCGCGAGATCGACGTCGCCGGTGTAGACGCCGGGTTCCTCCCCGGCGTCGACGATCGACACGCCCATCGGATCGACGAGAACGCTGCGGCCGGTGCTGACGTTTCCGGTCTGGTTGGCGGCCGCGACGAAGATCGTGTTCTCGATCGCCCGCGCCTGCAGCAGCGTCGCCCAGTGCGCTTCCTTCAGCGGGCCGGCGATCCACGCCGCCGGCAGGAGCAGCACGTCTGCGCCGGCGAGGGCCAGGCGGCGGGCGAGCTCCGGGAACCTCAGCTCGTAGCACACCAGCAGGCCGAACGTGCCGAGCGGGGTGCGAATCACGTCGGGCGGCTCGTCCCCCGCCACGATGAGGTCCGACTCCCGGAACGCAAACGCGTCGTAGAGGTGCGTCTTGCGGTACGCGAGCACCACCCGTCCGTCGGGGCCGATCAGCACCGTGGTGTTGAACGCCCGGACGCGCTCCCCCGGCGCCGCCTCCCAGAGCCCGCAGCCGACGTAGAGGTGCTGTGCGCGCGCCTCCGCGGCCAAGCTCGAGACGAACGGTCCGTCCACGGGCTCCGCGATCTCGGCGGGCTTCGCGGGGCCCTTCGGGTGCACAAACGCCATGTAGACTTCCGGGAGCAGCGCCACGTCGGCGCCGCGGCGTCCGGCCTCCCGCAGCGCCTGGACCGCCGCCTCGAGATTGTCGGACTTGTTCGGGGACGCGACGAGCTGGCACAACGCGATGCGCATACCGGACCTCCGGACTCAGACCGCGGCCGCCGGCGGTGACGTCCGCCGGCGGCGGTGCCTCTTGCCGTCTCGTTTCGCCAGCTACCGCGCCGCTTCCCTCAGACCCGCTCGCGGTGCAGCAGCCGCCGCGCGCCCTCGCCGGCGAGGTAGAACCCCAGCACCGCGATGAAGATCGCGACGCCGGCGCTGACCGAGATCCAGGGCGTGATCAGGAGATACGCGTAGCCCTCGCGCAGCATGCGCCCCCAGCTCGGGGCCGGCGGCGGCGTGCCGAACCCGAGGAACGACAGGCTCGCCTCGGTCAAGATCGCGCCGCCCATCCCCGCCGTGCCGAGGACCACGATGAGGTCGAGGATGTTGGGGATGATATGGCGGAGCAAGATCCGCGGGGTGCTGGCGCCGACGGCCACGGCCGCGACGACGAAGTCGCGGGACCGGATGCTCAGCACCTCGCCCCGCGTGACCCGCGCGAGCCCCGGCGTGATCGTGACCCCGAGCGCGACGATGACGTTGAGGAGGCTCGAGCCGAGGAACGCGCGGATCACGAGCGCGAGCACGAGCGACGGAAAGACGAGCGCGACGTCGGCCAACCGCATCAGCCCGTAGTCGAGGCGCCCGCCGAGAAAACCGCTCACGAGCCCCCACGGCACGCCGCCGGCGAGCCCGAGCACCACCGCCGCCGAGCCCACCACGAGCGAGATCCGGGCGCCGTAGATGTCCTCGCTCAGAATGTCCCGTCCGAGATTGTCGGTGCCGAGCAGGAACGCGCGGCTTGGGCCCTCGAGCGTGTGGTCGGGGTGATAGGCGAGCGGATCGTATGGCGCGAGCCACGGCGCGAGCAGCGCCATCGCGACGGCGGCGCCCGCCAGACAGACGCCCGCGACGAGCGGGCGGTTCCGGAGCACCCGACGCGTTCGCGTCATGAGCCGCCCCACGGGGACCGTCGAGGGGCGTCCGCGAGGCAGCGCTACCGGGGAATCGGTGTATGCCACGGCAAGACCGTCCGCGGCGGCCGGCCCGCCGTGTTCGAGCTCACTCGTAGGTCACCCGCGGATCGAGCCATCCGTAGGCGAGATCGACGCAGAGGTTCACAACGAGCACCCCGAACGTGAGCAGCGCCACGACGGCCTGGATGACGGGGAAGTCGCGGCCGAGGATCGAGTCGACCAGAAGGCGCCCGACGCCCGGCAGCGCGAAGATCGTCTCTGTGATCACCGCGCCGCCAAACAGCCGGCCCACCTCGACGCCGAGCACGCTCAGCAGCGGGATCAACGAGTTGCGCAGGACGTGCCGCACGAGCACCCGCCGCTCGGTGATGCCTTTCGCCCGCCCCGTCTGCACGTACGGCGCCCGGAGGGCGACCTTGAGGCTCGACTTCAGCACGAGGCTCAGGAACCCGATGTACGCGAGGCTCAGCGTCGCCGTCGGCAGGATCATGAGCCGCAGGTTTTCGAGGGGCTGCGCGAGCAGCGGCGCGTAGCCGCCGCTCGGCAGCCATCGGAGCGTCAGAGCGAAGAAAAAGATGAGGATGATCCCGACGAGGAAGTTGGGCAGCGTCACGCCGGCGATGCAGAACCCGGAGACCGCGAGATCCAGGGCGCTCCCGGCGTGGACGGCCGCCGCGGTGCCGAGCAGCAGCGCGACGGCGAGCGCCGCCGCCATGGCGAGCAGCGTCAGCTCCCCGGTGACCCCGAGGCGTTCCTCGAGGGCGCGGGCCACCGGCACCCGGTCGCGCAGGGAACGGCCGAGGTCCCCGCGCGCGGCCCCGGTCAGCCAGTCCGCGTACTGAACGTAGAGCGGCCGGTCGAGCCCCAGCTCGTGGCGCAGCCGCTGCGCCGTGTCGAGATCCGCTTCCCGCCCGAGCATCAGGACCACCGGGTCGCCCAGAAAGACGTGCACCAGCGCAAAGACGGCGGCCGTCAGCAGCACGGCCATCGGGATGATGGCGAGCAGGCGCTGGACGATGTAGCGCGCCACGGCCGGTCAGTCCCACCGGCGCGGGACTAGCCGTCGGGACGCGACGGCGTCGCCCACGTCACTTGGCGATCCACAGGTCCCGGTAGCGCGGCACGGAGTCCGGAATCCAGGCGAAGTTCTGGACCTGGGTCCGGGTCGGCGCGTATTCCGGCACGTAGAAGAACCAAACGTACGGCGCGTCGTTGATCACGGTCTGCTCGATCTCGCCGTAGACCTTCTTCCGGATCGCCCGGTCGTAGGTGGAACTGGCGTCCCGCAGCAGCCGGTCCACGCCCGAGTACCCGGTGGAATTGGCAAAGTTGCCGGTGTAGAAGAGGATGCGCAGCAGCCCGTCGGGATCGCCGCGCAGCGTCCAGTCCGTCCTCGCCCAGTTCAGCTTCGCGGCCAGCACCTGCTGGTACATGTCGGACGGATTGACCGGGTTGATCGTGATATTGACGTTGATCTTCTTGAGCTGCTGCTGCAGCAGTTCGGCGAACTGGAGTCCGAGCGGGGTGTTGTCGGTGGCAAACTCCGCGGAAAACCCGCCTCCGTGCCCGGCTTCGGCGAGCAGGCTCTTCGCCTTGGCCGGATCGTACGTGTAGCCCTTGACGCCGTCGTTGTACCACCAGACGTTGGACGGCGTGGGGCCCTTCGCGACGGTGCCGCGGCCGCCCAGCATCACTTTGACGAACTCCTCACGGTCGATGCCGTAGGCGATGGCCTGGCGGAGCGCCTTGTTGTTGAACGGCGGCCGGTCCACGCGCCACTGAGTCGCCCACCAGTGGCCGGACGGGTTCGCCGTGATGACCTTCACGTTCGGAGCGTGCTCGAGGCCCGGGATATCCTTGGGGTCCGGTGAACTGGCGGTATCGACCTCTCCGGTGCGCACCATCGTCCCGCGCACCGCCGGATCCGGAATGACCCGGTAGACGATGCCGTCGAGGTACGGCTTCCCCTTGTCCCAGTAGCCCGCGAACCGCTTGAGCGTGACGTGGTCGTCCGAGACCCATTCGACGAACTCGAACGGGCCCGTGCCGACCGGGTGGCGCCCGAGATCCCGGCCGTACTTCTGCCACGCGGCGGGCGACACTATGAAGCCGGGCCGCTCGGCGAGCGCAGCCAGCAGTCCCGGATACGGCTCCTTCGTGTGAAAGACCACCGTGGTGGGGCCGGTCGCCTCGACGCCGGCCATGAACGGACCGATCAGCTTGCCCATCGGCGAGTTGTTGGTCGGGGTGAGGATGAAGTCCATGTTCCACTTGACCGCCGCCGCGTCGCACGGCGTGCCGTCATGGAATCGGACGCCCGGCTGCAGCTGAAACGTGATCACCTTGCCGTTTGGCTCGATCTTCCACGACCGGGCCAGCTCCGGCACGATCTCGAAGGACGGGTTGACCGCCACCAGGTTGTTGTAGACCGCGTACATCACGTGCCGCTCCGCGAAGTCCACGGAGTAATGCGGATCGAGCGTGTGCGCGTTCGGAATCCACCCGACGCGCAGCGTCCCCCCGCTCTGCGGCGCGGCGGCGTGCGCCCAACGGAGGCCGCCCCTCCCGGCCAGGGCATAGCCGGCCGCGGCGGCCGCGGTGGTGCGAAGAAACTCCCGGCGTTTCATCTGCTCCTCCTCTCCACCCTGGCCCGCCCGCGGCGAGGTGCCCCGTCAGGCGAGCCGGATCGCGACGGTCTTCGGCCCCTGGAGCAGCACCTGCTCGCAGGCCTGGACGAAGGCGTCGAGGTTCCCGGTGACTCTGCCGATGCGCGCGACGTACAGCTCGCCTTTCGGATCGCGCCACTGGCTCTGGCCGTAGATGAACGCCACCTTGAACAAGTCGTACTCCGGGGCGTCGTAGTAGACGATGTCGCCGCGTTCGAGCCACGTCGCCCGATTCTCGATCTCGCCGACCTGGAGCGGGTAGTTCTTTTCGGTTCGCCAGGCGGCGCCCGACCAGCGAACGTGGATCGTGCGGTCGGAGATCGGCAAGTGCGGCAGCAACGCCGCCACCGTCTTCGGTGCCCGGTCGTCCCACAGCTCGCCTTCCGCGCGGACCCCGCCGAGCTCTATCGTGATCTTCTTCATCCGCTCAACGCTCCTTGCGGCGGATGGTCATGGTCTTGGCGCCCTCGAACATGATCGCGCCGGCCTTCGCGCGGAACGCGCTCCAGTCGCCGCTGAGCCGCGCGAGCGGCGTGAGGCGGGACACCGTGGCCGGCCCGCTCTGCTGCGCCTGTCCGTAGCAGAGGCGCAGGCCCCGGTACGCCGGGTGATAGTAGAGGTAGCCGGGCCAGTGCAGCTCCTGGCCGTTCTCCGGCGACTCGAGCCGGATCGGCACCTGCCCGAGCTCGCCGTCCGGGCCCCAAAACCGCAGCATCTGACCGCTCCACTTCGTGTTCGTCACGCGGCCCGTGAGCGGCAATACCTCCCACAGCGCCGCCGCCGTCTTCGGCGCGGCCGCGTCGAGCAGCGACGCCGTCACGGTGACTCCGTCGACATCGATCTCGATCTGCCGGCCGGCCGCCTCCACCGGCCGGGACGTCGCGGCCGCGGCGCCCTCCGCCCGCCGGAACTGGATGCGCTTCGAGCCGTCCCACATCAGGCGCTCCGCTGTCCTGGCGAGGCGCGGCAGGTCCTGCTCGTCGACGAACCCGAGCGGGGTAAGGTATAGAAAGCCCGCGTTTCCGCGAAACCGCGCCGCGCCGTACGCGATCGCGATCTCCTGGATCGGCGGGTAGTAGACGATCTCACCGGGCGCCTGGTACGCCTGCTTGTTCTCCGTCTCCTCGACCGGGATCGGTGCGTGCTCGAACATGCGGAACATGTCCCCGCTCAACTGCGCGTGCACCGCCCGCCCCTCGAACGGCAGCGCTTTCAGCACCGCCCCGACGGTCTTCGGCGCCGCGGCCTCCGACAGCGTGGCGTGAAACACCTCATCGCCCAGCACGATCTCGATCCGCGCCACTCGTCCCCTCCCCCTCGCCCGATGTGCGACCTACGCGATCGCCGGCACGACCTTCTGCGCAAATACCTCCATGTGCGCGAGCAGCTCCTCCATGCTGTCGACCAGCAGAATGATGCCGAGGTGGGACGCGCCGGCGGTCCGGAATGCGGCGGCCTGCTCGGCGACCTCCGCCGGTGTGCCCAAAAGGTTGCCGGCCCGAAATTCCGCGAGCCGCTCCTCGTCGCTGCGTCCTCGGCCGCCCGCGGTCATGCGGCGGAAGTGCTGCGAACGGAGCACGCGCTCCTCAGCCTCGCGGGTCGTGCCGCCGAACGCCAGCCACGTCTGAACGTGCAGGCTGAGCCCCTCGGGATCCCGGCCGCACGTGGCCGCCGCCCGGCGCACTTCCGCCCACTCGCGCCGCGTCTGGTCCGGCGTGCGCGCCGCCACGATCAGACCATCGCCGAGCCGTCCGACCCGCTCGAGGCCGGACGATGCGTGCGCCGTGATGTAGATCGGAAACGGCCGCTGGACCGGCTTCGGCGCCAGCTCCACCGCCTCGAACCGCACGTAGCGGCCGGCGAAGCTCGCGCGTCCATCCGCGAACAGGCGGCGCAGCCCCTCGACGCCTTCTTCCACCATCGTGCCGCGGTGCGCGCCTTTCAATTGAGGATGCACCGCCTCGAACTCTTCCCGGTAGGCGCCCAGCCCGACGCCCAGCATCACGCGGCCGCCCGTCAGACGGTCGAGCGTCGCAACCTGCTTGGCCAGCAGCACGACGTCGCGCTGCGGCAGGGTGATCACGCCGAGCATGAACCGCAGTCGCTCCGTGATGTTTGCGAATGTGGCGTAGGTGACGATCGGCTCATAGAAGTTCGGGATCTCGGCCTGAGTCGCGCTGACGCCGTGCGGCGTCGTCAGGTGGTCGTTCGACCAGATCGAGTGGTAGCCGAGCTCCTCCGCCCGCCGGGCCACCGCCGCGAGGCCCTCGGGATGCACGAACCCGACCGGATACGCGGTGCCTTCGCGGCAGCCGGGGAAGCCGACGCCCACGCGCAGGCTCACCGGCTCACCGCCGCCGGCGCGGACACGCGCCCCGCCGCCGCGTGCGGGTCCAGCAGATCCCGGATCAGCTCGCCGGTCTGGTTGAAGACGAACACCGTCGCGAAGACGGCGGCCCCCGGCGCCAGCGCCACCCACGGCGCCGTGGGCAGATATTGAAAGCCGTCCCGCAGCATGCGGCCCCAGCTCGGCGTGGGCGGCTGGACGCCGAGACCGAGAAAACTGAGCGCGGACTCCCCGAGGATGATCCCGGAGACGCCCACGACCGACCGCGCGACGATGATATCTGTCGTCTGCGGCAGCACGTGGCGTGCGAGGACGCGGCGGGCGGACGCACCGATGCTTCGTGCCGCGGCGACGAAATCGGCCTCGCGCAGCGACAACACCCGCCCGCGAACCAACCGCGCGTACGCGGGCACGTGCCCGACCGCGAGCGCAACGACGACGCTTTCGAGATGCTCGGGGCCGAGAATGGCGACGATCGTCAGCGCCAGGATGAGATCCGGGAAAATGTAGAGCGCGTCGATGAGCCGCATGAGGCACTCGTCGAGCAGGCTGCCGCCCCAGAACCCCGAGACGAGGCCGATCAGCGTCCCGGCGAGCAGGCTCAGCGCGACCGCGCCCGCGGCGATGAGGAGCGTGGTGCGGGTGCCGTACACGATCTGGGTCAGCACGTCCTTGCCGAGCAGGTCGGTGCCGAGCAGATGATCCCACGCGGGCGGCCGGAGGCTCTGTGCGCCTTGGATCTCCAGCGGATCGTAGCCGCCGAGCAGCTGCGGGGCGCACGCCGCGAGGAGTAGCAGCCCGACGGCGGCGCCGAGGGCGGCGCCGGTCGGACTCATGAGACGGTACGCGAGACGGCGGGCCACGGCTCAGTCGTACTTGATACGCGGATCGAGCACGCCGTACGTCAGGTCGACGACGAGGCTGCTCAGTACAACCGCCGCCGTCACGAGCAGGACGGCGCCCTGCACCACAGGATAGTCGCGCGACTGGATCGCGTCGCTGAACAGCCGGCCGACGCCCGGGAGGCTGAACACCACCTCGACGATCACGGCGCCGGCCAGCATGTAGGGGATATTCTGCCCCACGATCGTGACGACGGGAATCAGCGCGTTGCGCAGCGCGTGCTTGAACAGCACGGTGCGCTCGACGAGTCCCTTCGCCCGCGCCACGCGAATGTAGTCGCCGTGCAGCACGTCGAGGAGCGCCGAGCTGAGATAGCGCGCCCACGCGGCGCCGTAGAAGGCCGCGAGGCTGACCGCGGGCAGGAGCATCGAGGCGAGGTTGCGGCCCGGGTTCTGCGCGAACGGCGTGTAGGCGCTGTCGGCCGGCCAGTGCAGCTTGACGCCGAACAGGTAGATCAACAGCATCCCGAGCCAGAAGTTCGGCACGCATATGCCCGCGACCAGCACCGCACGCACGGCGCGGCCGGCGGGCCTGTCGCGGGCCACGGTGATGAACATCCCGGCCGGAATCGCGACGGCGAGTGCAAACAGCGTGGCGAGCCCGGCGAGCTCCGCGGTCGCCGGCAGCCGTCCCGCGAGCGCCGAGCGGACGTCGATCGGATATTCAAACGAACGGCCGAGGTCGAGCGCCCCGAGGCGCCGCAGCCACTCCCCGTACTGCACGAGGATCGGCCGGTCGAGTCCGAGCCGGGCGCGCGCGGCCGCGGCCTGCCGGAGCGTGGCCTCGTGCCCCATCAGGTACAGGGCCGGGTCGCCCCGCACGGCCGTACGCATCAGCACGAAGATGCCGAGCGTGACGACCAGCATCGTCGGAATGAGGATGAGCACCCGCCGCGCCGCGTAGCGCCACATCAGCCTTCCACCCAGGCCTCCGCGACGCGCGGCATCAGATCGAAGCCGTAGCGAAAACCCCGGACCTGACCGCGCATCAGCGCGTAGTCCGGCGCGGCGTAGTAGAACACGTAGGACGCGTCCTCGACGATCAAGCGCTCCGCCTGCCGGTACAGTCCGGTTCGGACGGCCTTGTCGTAGGTCGCGGAGGCATCGTCCAAGAGCTTGTCGACCTGCGGGTTCCGGTAGTGCGCGCTGTTCGCGTAGCCCTTGGAGTGCCACAGGATGTAGGCGAGGCCGTGGGGATCGACTCGCGGCGTCCAGGTCTGCGGGATGGTAAACGGGATCTCCCCGCGCAGCACCATGGGGTACTGGTCACGCTCGGAGACGAGCCGAATGTTGGTGCGGATCCCGATCGCGGCGAGCTGCGCCTGCGCCATCTCGCCGAGCGGCACCTGGCTGGACAGCACGTAGAACGTGAGCGGCGCCGGCCGGTCGAGATATCCGGACTCCCTGAGGCGCTGCTTCGCCAGGTCGGGGTTGTAGGCCGGCCCGTTGTAGGCGGGGTCCTGCCACCATCCTTCGTGGAAGAACTTGCCGGTCGCCCTGCCGAGACCGCGGTAGATCACGGCGTGGATCTGCTCCCGATTGATCGCGTACATCACCGCCTGGCGGAAATTGCGGTTGTCGAACGGCGGCACGTCCACCTTCATCTGAATCGCTTCCCAGCGGCGCGCCGGGCTCAAAACGACGCGGTACGCGGCCTGCTTCTGAAACGCGAGGACGTCGTCCGCCGGGAGGCCTTCGAGGCAGACGAGGTCGAGCTCCCCGCCCCGCAGGCGCGCGTCGGCGACCGCCGGCTCCGGAAAATCCGTGAAAACGATACCGCTCGACCGGATCGCGCGCCGATTCCAGTACTGCTCGCTCCGCTGGACGACGACCCGGTTGCCCTGGATCCACTCGACGAACCGGAATGCCCCGGTGCCGACGGGGTTGCGGCCGAAGTCACGGCCGTACTTTTTGACCGCGGCGGGCGAGACCATGAGGCCGGGGCGGTCGGTGAGTTCGGAGAACAACGGCGGGTACGGCCGGGTGAGATAGATCCGCACCGTCTGTGGATCGACGGCCCGGACACCCTGAATGATGCCCTCGAAGCGCGTGCGGTGCTCCGATCCCGTCGCCGGATCCAGCACCCGCTCGATGTTCCACTTGACGGCGTCCGCGTTGAACGGCGTGCCGTCGTGGAACGCGACGCCGGAGCGCAGATGAAACGTGATCACGAGGCCCGTAGAGCCCACATCCCACGACTTCGCGAGGACCGGAAAGAAGTTGCCCTGCGCGTCCGCGTCGAGCAGCGGCTCGTACAGTGTGTACAGGACCATCCGGTCGTAGAGGCGCGCGTTGACGTGCGGATCGAGACTCCGCGCGTCCGCGCCGCGCGCGATGCGAAGCACCCCGGGCGCCTGCGCGGCGGCCGGCCGCCGCGCGGCCGCGCCG
>DASSJF010000036.1 GCA_035691305.1 bacterium | reverse complement strand
CCGGCGTGGATGCCGCCGCGCCCCCTCGTCCGGTCACCCCTCGCTATCGCGGCGCTCGTGGTCGTGGGGGCGTGGCTCACCGTGGCGACGGCCGCGCCGCTCATCGCCCCCTCCCCGCCGCTCGCCCAGGACATCGCCGGCCGCCTCGCCGCGCCCGGTCCCGCGCACTGGCTCGGCACCGATCCGCTCGGCCGGGATATCCTGAGCCGCGTGCTGTACGGGGCGCGGATCTCGATCCCCGTGGGCGTCGCCGCGGTCGCGCTCGCGGTCCTGCTCGGCACGCTGGTGGGGAGCGCGGCCGGATACGGCGGCGGCGCCGCGGACGAGGCGATCATGCGCTTCACGGACCTCATGCTGGCGTTTCCCACGGTCATCCTGGCGATGATCATCTCCGCCGCGCTCGGGGCGGGCATTCGCAACGCGGTGATCGCGATCATGGTGGCGTGGTGGCCGTCGTACGCGCGGTTTGCGCGAGGGCTCGTGCTCGCCGCGCGGGATCGCGAATATGTGGAGGCGGCCCGGGCGGTGGGGGCCTCCCCGCTGCGCGTCTTCGGCCGCCACATCCTGGTCAACATCGTATCGCCGATCGTGATTCTCGGTACGCTCGACATCGGGCACGCGATCCTGACGTTCGCGTCGCTGAGCTTCCTGGGCCTCGGCCCGCCGCCGCAGATTCCCGAATGGGGATCAATGATCGCGTCGGGGCGCGACTATCTCGTGCAGTGGTGGATTTCGACGTTTCCGGGACTGGCGATCCTGACGCTGGTGCTCGCGCTGAACGTGGTGGGCGACGGTCTGCGGGATGCGCTCGATCCCAGACTGCGCCGTCTCTGACGCTCCGCGTCAGAAGTTGATCGTGGCAGACGTGACAGGCAGCGACTTGCTCACCAGCACGTTGTATAGGCCGACCGCGACCTCCACCGCCAGGCCGGCCGGCGTCGCGGCGAGTTTTGCGATCGACCGCGCAGCATGCTCCGCCCAGGTCGCGGCCGGATGCGCTTCCGTCTGGGCGTTGACGTCGAAGACCGGGTACGAGGGATCGTCGTTCGTATAGACCGTCGTCGCCCCGACCGGCCTCACCGTCAGAACCACCAGTACGATCACACTCAGCAGCGCCACCATAGCCCCACGTCCAGTTCCGCCCGGTCGCGTTGGCTTCGATGCCGTTTGCCGTATGAAGGTGTCCTACAGAATGGCGTTCAGATTATTCCATCATTGCGGCTCGTTCCAACATCTTTCGGAAAACTTGTTTGAGCGGCACACGGCGGAACGGCGGGCGGTGGCCGGCGTAGGGAGGCTAGCGGTGCGGGACGACCGGGGTGGAGGAGGACGGTACGTAATCCAACAGTTCGGCGCGGTCCCGGAGGGCTTTGGTCATCACCTTCAACCCCGTCGCGGCGTCGCCCGTCACGCCGGACGCGAGCGGCAGAGCGATGCCGCGGAACCGCTCGACGGCCGTCAGGCGTACCCGGTGCGGTTCGAGCTCGGTGATGTCAAAGGTCACCACGCGCTCGAGCGCCCCCAGAGGGATCTTCCCGCCCCAGCTGATTTCTTGGTTCGGTTTGGCCACGAGCACGGTAGGGTGAAAGTGGATGACGGTGCCCCCCCGGAGGGTCAGATTAAGCTGGTGGCCGGCGATGGGGTCGCCCGAGGCCGGATAGATGTAGGGGTTCCAGATATCGTACGCGGGGAAGTTGGTCAGGATCCGCCAGACGGTGTCGGCCGATGCCTTGATCTCGACCTCGACCTTGATTTCCTTGTGGGTGCTGAGGTCCGGAATGCCGGAAAGCGGGGGGACCTGCGCCAGTGTCAGGACGAGAAACGAGATCAGACCGGTCGCGAACATGAAAGCCCCCCGCGATACCGGGCGCGCCGCCTGCCCGTGGCGCAGGCCGGCCCGCGGGAGTCCACCGTCGCGCCCGCGGCCAGTGGTTCCATCATAGCCCAAGAACGGGCCGGGCGGCAGGCGGGTTCCGCGGCAGCCGCTCCCCCGGGTACGGCCTCGCGGCCGGGAACCCCGGGCGCGGCGGACCACGTTATTATGTAGGCGGCGGGTCAGTTTGGGGCATGAATCGGTGTAGCATGGATTCCTGGAGTCCGTGGCGTGGAGAGGGGGCTCTCGCATGCGATCGCTCGTAATGGCAGTCGCAGTCGTGACCTTGACCGCCGTTCTCGGGCCGGGCGCACCGGCGGCGTTGGCGGAAGACGTGCCGACGGGGCAAGGCTGGTGCGATCCCGCTACCCCGTTCGCTCCTGGAGTCGGGCTCGGTCCCGTCCGGATCGGGACGCCGCTCGACGCCGTCCAGCGCTGGTACGGCCGACCACGCTCGATGGAGAACCGGACCCTGCAGGGTCACCGGTGGACCCACGCCCGGTTCACCAACCTCGACGTGATGGCGCGGGACAACACCATTGTCGCGCTCAACGTGCTGCAGAGCTGGCCCGTGTCGGTGCCGCCGCACTGCGCCGCCCAGGCCGCACGCCCGTTTAACGTTCCGGTCCGCTATGTGCAACAGACCTGGGGGCCGCCGGTCCAGAGCGCCGTCCTGAACGGCCTGCAGTACTGGCTGTACGATCGACTCGGGCTGCTGCTTACCGTTCCCGTGGGCGGGACGTACGTACAGGGGCTCACGGTTTATCAGCCAAACGACTTCTGTTATTGGGCGCCGGTGTACGTGTCCTTCGGCGGTTTCACCATCAACGCGGGCAACGCACTGCATTGCGAGAGGTCGGCGGGAGACCGGGAGCGCTGACGGGCCGCCGAGCCGGCTCGCCAGTTAGTCCGGGGGACGCCCGGGAGACGCCGGCCGGGCGCGGGCGATCCGCTCGCGCGTGCGCTCCGGCACGGTCACGACGAGATCGCCGTCGACGACGTCGATCTTGACGGGACGCAGCCGGAAGTGCGAATTGCCCTGGTGGCGGCCCGTCTCGACGTCGAACTCGTAGCCGTGCCAGGGGCAGGCGACGTTCGTCCGGTCTTTTGAGAACGCCAGCCCGAGGCTCGTCTTGTCCTCCGCGATGACTTCCTGGACCCGGGCGATGATCTTGCCCTGACAGACCGGCCCGCCCAGGTGGGGGCAGACGTTCTCGAACGCCGTGAACCGGCCGTTGACGCGGAACACGCCGATCTCCGCGTCGTCGACGGCGACGACTTGGCGACCGGACTCCGGAAACTCCGATACTCTCCCGATCACCACTTCCCGCATTGGATCACCTCGGCCGCCGATACCACATCGCGAGGTCGAACAGGCTGACGTCCACCGCGCGGAGCATCTCGCTCACGACCACGACGACCTCGGTGGGGGTCACCCGATCCGAGGCGACCGGGGGAGCGGGCGTTTCCTCCGACTCCGTCTTCGCCGCGTAGAGCTTTATCGCCGCGCTCATCGCCCGTTCGATGTCGGCGGAGGCGACGTCCGCGCCGGCCGCGAGCGCCCGTTCCGCCGCGGCCGCGAACGCGCCCGCCGCCGCGGCGAAGTCCGCCGCGCCATCCGCCGGGGCGGCCGCTTCGCCCATCCCGCTACTCACCGTTCTGCCGGCGGGCGGCGAGCACGTCGCGCGCCTTCGGACGGGTCCGCTTTACTTCGAGATTGAACACGCGGGCCGCGTTGAGCCCGAGGATGTTGCGCTTCGCCTGCTCGCCGAGGAACGGGATCGTGGTGAGCGCGGTCGGCGGGTCGAAGTCCCAGTGCGGCCAGTCGGACGCGTAGAGCAGCTGCGTCTCCGCGTTGACCGCCTCGAACGTCGCCTGCAGCAGCTTCATGTTGGTCTTCTCGAGCGGCTGCGTCGTGAAGTACATCTCCCGGATGTACTCGCTCGGCGGCCGCCGCAGCGCCGGCGCTTCGCAGACCCGCATGTGGAACTCGTGGTCGAGCCGCTGCATGATGAACGGCACCCAGGCGAGGCCGCTCTCGACCCACACCAGCTTGAGGCCCGGGAACCGCTCCGGCAGGCCGTTGATGACCCAGTTGGTCAGGTGGATCAGGCTGTAGTGGACGAACGAAATGCTGTGCATCGAGATGAACCGGTTGAGCTGCGCGAACGACGGGTCGCCCCAGTGATAGCCCGAGTGGAAGGCGAGGGGCTTGCCGCTCTTCTCGATCAGCGCGTAGAGCTTCATATAAGAGTCGTGGTGCACGGGCTTGTTCCGAGTGGCGCAGACCGTATAGCCGATCACCCCGGGCGCGTCGCCGAAGTCGTTGATCACGTCGACGCAGGCCTGCGGCGTGTTGAACGGCAGGTAGAGGAGGCCCTTGATTCGCTCGTCCTCGGGGAGGATCCGCTCGATCAGCCAGCGGTTGTAGGCACGGCCGATCGCCACCTCCAGGTCTTCCTGGGGATGCATCCCGAGGACCAGCATCGGCGTCGGGAAGACGACCTGGTAGTCGAGGCCCATCGAGTCCATCGCGCGGCGCACGAGCTGCGTGAAATGATGGCCGCCGTTGCCCTCGACGGTCTCCGCCAGCGCCAGCTGGTGCGGGATCCGGCCGTAGACGTTCTGGAACATGATGCCGGGCATCTGATTGAGGAGCGCCAGCGACTGGCCGGGCCGCTGCATCATGCCCTCGCCCATTTGTCTGATCACGTCGTTTTCGATCAGGCTGATGATCTCCGGCCAGAAATACGTCTCCGTGACGTGGGCGTCGATGTCCACGAGGAAGTAGTCCTCGAGCGCCTCCGCCTGGATCGCGGCGTGCGCGAGGACGTCGCGCGTGTCGGTCTTGATCGTGATCTCGCGGAGTTCCTGGACTTTTTCTTCGGGTCGCTTGAGCATCGGAGACCGGCCTCCGCCATGGGTGACGTGACGGTGCGGGGTTCGCCGCGAGCCCGGCGCAACCTCCGTGGAGGGGACAGGCGTGCGCCTGCCACGCGTGGTATCTGTCGTTGCAGGGCGCCCGCAGCCCGGGCCGCCCGATCCCCGCGCTAGAGGAGGCGCCGTATGCCGTTTGTCCGCGTGACCCTGTTCGAAGGCCGCTCGCTCGAGAAGAAGCGTCGAATCGCCGAGGCCATCACCGAGGCGCTCATCACCATCGGCGGAACGACGCGGGAGGCGTGCGACGTGGTCTTCGAAGACGTCAAGAAGGAGGACTGGATCAAAGGGGGTGCGCCGGAGTTCTCGGTGAGTGCCGCCAAACGGTAGCGCGTCTCAGCTCCCGGCGCCCGCGAGCGCTACACGGATTTCTTCGACCGCCGCGCCGGAGAGCGGACGCTGCGGCGCGATGGGGTCGCCCGCGTCCAGCCCTTGGAGCCGCAGCCCCGCTTTCACGCACGCGGCGAGGCCGTGCCGCTGGAAGACCTCGTTGACCGGCCACAGCCGCCGCTGCAGGCGCTCCGCGTCCTCCCACCGCCCGTTCCGGGCGAGGTCGTAGAGCCGGACGCACGCTTCCGGCACCAGACAGGCGGGACCCGCCATCCACCCGACGCCGCCGAGGCGAAACACCAGCAGCGGCACGTGCGCGGACGCGCTGAAGACGCCGATCCGGCCCTCCGTCCGGTTCAGGATCGTCAGGATCCGCCCCGTCTCTCCGGAGGCGTCTTTGACGTAGCGGATGTTCGGGGTCCGCGACAGTGCGACGACCTGATCCGGGGTGAGGTCGAACCCCAAGAGGCGCGGATTGGTGTAGATACAGATCGGACAGGCTGCCGCCTCCGCCACCGTCTCGAAGAACGACATCACGCTCTCGCGTGCCAGCGCGAAATAGGTCTGCAGAATCAGGATCACGCCGTCCGCGCCCGCGCCGCGGACGAGCCGGATCTGCTCCACCGCGTCGTGGGTGCTGTAGGCGGCGACGCCCGGTACGACCGGCACCCGGCCGCGCGCGGCTTCCGCCACGGCGCGCACCACCTCCACGCGCTGCGCGGTCGTGAGGTACGGAAACTCTCCCGTGCTGCCGAGCGGGCTGAGACCGTGCACGCCGCGGGCGATGAGGTGCTCGGTGAGGCGCGCGAGCACCCCGGTGCGCACCCGCCCGCCCGGATCCACCGGCGAGACGAGGTAGGGGAAAATACCGTGCCACCCGGGCGATCCGGATTCCGCGCGCGCGTCGGCCGGCATGCGGGGACGTTCGTCCCGGGTGTGCCCGGCGCCCTGCAGGAAGCCGCCCGCGCACGCCGCGGGCGGGACGCGGTGAATCCCGCGCCGAACCGACTACACATTATGACTCTGGCCAAGCGTCGCAATCTCGCCGACGTCCAATGGGTCGCCCGGCACCTCGACGACCCGGCCGTCGTCATCGTCGACTGCCGGTTCGATCTGGCGAAGCCCGAGGCCGGCCGCGCGGCTTATGCCGAGGCCCACATCCCGGGCGCGGCCTATCTCGATCTGGATCGGGATCTCACCGGGCCGCGACAGGTCCACGGGGGCCGGCACCCGCTGCCGGACTGGGACACGTTCTGCCGCACGCTCGGCGGACTCGGCATCGACGGGACTGTGACGGTCGTCGCCTACGACACGCCGCAGACCGCGGCGACGCCCGCCGCCCGGCTGTGGTGGATGCTGCGCTTCCTCGGACACGACCGGGTGCACGTACTCGACGGCGGATGGCCCGCGTGGATCGCGGCCCGCGAGCCCGTGAGCTCGGAACTGCCGCGGCGCGCCCCCCGGCGGTTCGCCCCCCGTCCGAGACCGGAGATGGCGGTGGACGTCGAGGGCGTACGCCGCCTCGTGGCGGAGGGCGGTGCCGCCATCGTCGACTCGCGCGCGCCGGAGCGCTACCGCGGTGAGGTCGAGCCGTTGGACCCCGTCGCGGGCCGCGTGCCGGGCGCCATCAACCTGCCGTGGGTGCAGGTGCTCGATGAGCAGGGCCGGCTCAGGCCGCGGGCCGCCCTGGCCGAGCGATTCGACGGGCTCCGCGGTCGGGAAGCCGTGGTGTACTGCGGCTCGGGCGTGACGGCGTGCGAGAATCTACTGGCGATGGACGAAGCCGGGATCGAAGACGCGCGCTTGTACCCCGGCAGCTGGAGCGACTGGTGCTCGTATCCCGAGAATCCCGCGGCGCGCGGCGCCGGCGAGAAGGAGCGGAACGGATGACCCCCCGCCAGCAGGACGGTCCGCCGATCTTCGACGGGCACAACGATACGGTGCTCAGCATGGTCAAGACGGGCCGGTCGTTCTTCGAGCGGTCGGAGAGCGGCCACATCGATCTGCCCCGCGCCCGCGAGGGCAACCTCGGCGGCGGCTTCTTTGCCGTGTACATTCCGGATCCGGCCCCGCCGGCGGAGGACGTTCGGTCCAAGTCGTCCACCCTCGAGTCCTCGATGAACCGCTACGCGGACGAGCGCACGTGGCCGGAGCCGATGTCGCTCGAGTACGCGGAGGCGCAGGCCGTCGACCTGCTCGGCCGCCTGCTGCATATCGCGAGCGCCTCCGACGGGCGGGTGGCTGTGGTGGGGACCGCCGCGGAGCTCCAGGCGTGTCTCGACCGGGGCACTTTCGCGATGCTGCTGCACTTCGAGGGGGCGGAGCCGCTCGATCCGGACGGCCGCGCGCTCGAGACGTTCTACGCCGCCGGAATCCGCTCGGTCGGCCTGACCCACAGCCGGCGCAACCGGTACGCGACCGGCGTGCCGTTCAAGTTCCCGAGCAGCCCGGACACCGGGCCGGGCCTCACGGACCTCGGCCGCGCGCTCGTCCGCCAGCTCAACGCGCGGCGGGTGATGATCGATCTCTCGCACATCAACGAGAAGGGGTTCTGGGACGTCGCGAAGATTTCGACCGCGCCGCTCGTCTGCACGCACTCGAACGCGCACGCGCTGTCGGCGAGCGCGCGCAACCTCACCGACAAGCAGATGGACGCGATCAGGGACTCCGGCGGTATCGCCGGCCTCAACTTCCACGTCGGCTTCCTGAGCGAGACCGGCGAGCGCTCGACCGACGTGCCGATCGCACGGATGGTCGATCACGTCGAGTACATGGCCGAGCGGATGGGTATCGACCACGTCGGGCTCGGCTCTGACTTCGACGGCGCGACGATGCCGGCCGAGTTGAAGGACGCCGCGGGGCTGCCGCGTCTCACGGCGGCGCTCCGGGCGCGCGGACACACCGACGCCGATCTCGCCAAGCTCGCGCACGGCAACTGGGTGCGCGTGCTGCGGCAGACCTGGGGCGCATGACGCCGCCGCCGTCGTTCGAGGCGGGCCCGCGGGCCACGCCGACCCACCCCGTGGCATGTGAGCGGCACGCCGGCATGCGGCTGTCCGACGGGACGCGTCTCATGGCGGACGTGTATCTGCCGGCGGGCGCCCCCGGACCGTGGCCGGCGATCCTCGAGCGCACGCCGTACAACAAGCTCGGCGCGGCGCTCGTCATGTCGGCGAAGTACTTCGCGAGCCACGGCTACGCCGTCGTGCTGCAGGACGTGCGTGGCCGGTTCGAATCGGAAGGCGAATTCTACCCCTTCGGCAACGAGGGCCCCGACGGCGTGGAGACGGTCGGCTGGGTGCGGGCGCAGCCGTGGTGCGACGGCCGCGTCGCGACGATCGGCCTGTCCTACTCGTCGTGCACGCAGACGAGCCTCGCGGCGCTCAACCCGCCGGGGCTCGCGGCGCAGTTTGTCAGCATGGGCTTCCACAACTACCACACCGCGTCGATGCGCCAGGGCGGCGCGCTCGAGGTGCGGTTCGCGACCTACGCGTTCATGATGGCCACCACCTCGCGCGAGGCGTTGGCCGACGCGGCGACGCGCGTGGCGATGAACCAGGCCTGGGGCGAGGTGCGTTCCTGGCTCGGCCGGCTCCCGCCGAAGGCGGGCCTTACGCCGCTCCGGCACGTGCCGTCGTACGAGCGGTGGCTGCTCGACATCTGGCAGCACGGCGATTACGACGAGTACTGGGCCGGCCGGCCCGGCTACTCGATCGAAGGCTTGTACGACCGGCACGCGGACGTGCCGGTCTACTTCTGCGGGGGGTGGTACGACTCGTACGCGCGCTCGACCGTGACCAACTACGTCGAACTGAGCCGGCGCAAGAAGAGCCCGGTGCGCATGGTGATGGGGCCGTGGATTCACGGCGGGGCCAACCTCGATCTGCCCCACTCCGGCGACGCGGAGTTCGGGCCGGACGCGCCGCTCGGCTACGACCGGTTTCGGCTCGGCTGGTTCGACGCGGTGCTGCGCGGCGCGAAGAACGGCCTGCTCGAGGAGCCGCCGGTGCAGATCTTCGTGATGGGCGGCGGCTCGGGCCGCAAGGTCCCGGGCTCCGGCAAACTCGACGTCGGGGGCCGGTGGCGCACGGAGCGCGAATGGCCGCCCGCGCGGACCGAGTACACGCCGTTCTACCTGCAGCCGGGCGGCGGATTGGCGCCGCAGGCGCCGCCCGCGGGGGCCGCGCCGTCGCGGTTCGTTTTCGATCCGGCGGATCCGGTGCCCACGATCGGTGGCAACATCTCCGTCGGCTACGACATCATGCCGGGCGGCGGCTTCGACCAGCGCGGCGGGCCGCACGTCTTCGGCGCGCGCGACCGCCTGCCGCTGTCGGCGCGGCGAGACGTCCTCGTCTTCTCCACGCCGCCGCTCGCGCGGGACGTCGAGGTGACCGGCGCCGTCGAGGTCCGCCTCTGGGCGGCGTCGTCGGCGGCCGACACCGACTTCACCGCGAAGCTGATCGACGTCTACCCGCCCAACGTCGATTATCCCGACGGCTACGAGCTCAACATCGGTGACTCCATCATCCGCGCGCGCTACCGCGACGACCGCGAGCACCCGGAGCCGCTCGAGGCCGGCCGGCCCTACGAGTTCACAATCACGCTCTATCCGACGAGCGTCGTCTTCAAGCGCGGGCACAACATCCGGCTGCAGGTCTCGTCGTCCAACTTCCCGCGGTTCGACGTGAACCCCAACACCGGCGGGCCGCTCGGGCTCGACCAGGCGTACCAGACCGCGACGCAGACCGTCTTTCACGAAGCCGCGCGGCCGTCGCGGGTGATCCTGCCGGTCGTTCCGGCGTAAGGCCCCGGGAGAGGTGTGACCGCTGTGCCGAAGATCGCGATCGGACGGATCTCGCACGAGACCAACACGTTTTCGCCGGTGCCGACGACGCTCGAGTCGTTTCAGGAAGGGGAGGGCATCCTCGAGGGGGACGCCCTCGTCCGCGAGCACACCGGCGCCAAGACGGGTCTCGGCGGCTTTCTGGAGGTCGCCGCCGGCGAACGCTGGCAGGTCGCGGGCACGCTGACCGCCGGCGCGACGCCGTCGGGCAACGTGCAGGCGGCGGCGCACACCGCGCTCCGCGACCGGCTTGTCGCGCGGCTGCGCGCGGCGGGCCCCGTCGACGGGGTGCTGCTCCACCTGCACGGCGCGATGTGCTCCGAGGGCGCCCCGGATGCGGAAGGCGACATCTGCCGGCACGTCCGCGCCGCGGTCGGTCCGGAAGTGCCGCTGATCGTCGAGCTCGACCTGCACGGCAACATGACGCCGCCGTTCTGCGAGAGCGTCGACGGCGTGTTCGTCTACCGGACGAACCCCCACGTCGACCCGTACGAGCGGGGGGCCGACGCGGCGCAGTGCCTCGCACGGATCCTGCGTGGTGAGCTGCCGCGTCCGAAGGTGTACATCGCCAAGCCGCCCATGCTGCCGCCCACGATCAACATGCGGACCGCGGAAGGGCCGATGCACGATCTCAACGTCGAGGGACGCGCGTGGGAGACAAAGCCCGACATCGTGGACGTCTCGGTGTTCGGCGGTTTCCCGTACGCGGACTTCGATCAGGCGGGTGCCGCGGTGCTCGTGACGGCGACGGACCCCGCGGCCGGGCGCGCGTGCGCCGCCGCGATGGGCCGGCGCGCGTGGAGCCTGAGGGAGGCGTTCCTGAAACCGCTGCCCGCGGTCTCCGACGCCGTGGCGCAGGCGCTGCGGCTCGTCGCGGCCCGTCCCGCCGGGCCGGTCGCGCTGGCCGACGTCGCCGACAATCCCGGCGGCGGCGGGACCGGCGATACGACCGAACTGCTCCGCGAGCTGGTGCGGTGCGGCGCGCAGGGCGCGGTCGCCTGCGTCTGGGATCCCGAGACGGCCCGGCGGGCGGCGGAGGTTGGGCTTGGGAAGGCGGGTACCTTCCGGGTCGGCGGCAAAGTGGCGCCGGCCGCGTACGGAGCGCCGGTCGAGGTAACGGGGCGCGTCGCGCACCTCGGCAGCGGCGAGTTCGTCGGCGCGGGCCCGGTGGTGCGCGGCCGCACGATGCGCTGCGGACCGACCGCGCAGATCGACGCCGGCGGCCTCAAGATCGTCGTGACCTCGGTCCGGCACGCGGCCAACGACCGCGGGTTCTTCCGCGTCGGCGGGGTGGACCCGGAGCGCGAGCCGCTGCTCGTGATCAAATCGCGCGGCCATTTCCGCGCGGACTTCGAGCCGATCACGAGCGCCATCATCGAGGTGGACGCCCCCGGCGCCGCCAACCCGAACCTCGAACGCTTCCGCTTCGCGCACGTCCGCCGGCCCATCTGGCCGCTCGACCGTGATCTCGCCTGGAGCGGCGCGCATGTCTTCTGACCGGCAGCGCGATGGCGGCGAGTTTCGCGTCGCGCTGCTCGACGACTACCAGGGAGTCGGGCTCGAGCTGGCCGACTGGGCGTCGCTCGGCCCGCGGGTGGCGGTCGAGGCGTTTCGCGACCACGTGCGCGACGAGGCTGCGCTGCTCCGGCGGCTCGCGCCCTTCGACGCGATCGTGGCGATGCGTGAGCGCACGCCGTTTCCCGAGCGGACGCTGGCCGGGCTGCGGCGCCTGCGCCTCCTGGTCACGACCGGCATGCGCAACGCGTCGATCGACGTCGAGGCGGCGACGCGCCTCGGGATCGTCGTCGCCGGGACCGACGGGCTCGCGCCGCCGACGGTGGAGCTAACGTGGGCGCTGATCCTCGCGGTCGTGCGGCGGATTCCGCAGGAGGACAGGGCGACGCGCGCGGGCCGCTGGCAGACGTCGCTGGGCTCGGGCCTCCACGGCAAGACGCTGGGCGTGATCGGCCTCGGCCGGCTCGGCTCCCAGGTCGCCGCGATCGGGCGCGCGTTTGGGATGCGGCTCCTCGGCTGGAGCCAGAACCTGACCCCCGAGCGCGCCGCGGAATGCGGCGCGGCGCGCGTTACGAAGGAAGCACTGCTCGAGCGGGCCGACGTCGTGACGATTCACTTGCAGCTCAGCCCCCGCACGAGGGGCCTCATCGGGGCCGCCGACTTCGCACGGATGAAGCCGACCGCGTATCTCGTCAACACGTCACGGGGCCCGATCGTCGATGAGGCGGCGCTGCTCGAGGTCCTACGGGCGGGGAAGATCGCGGGAGCGGCGCTCGACGTCTACGGTGAGGAACCGCTGCCGGCGGAGCATCCGTTCCTGGAGCTCGACAACCTCGTGCTCTCGCCGCACCTCGGCTATGTGACGTTCGAAAACTACGTGGTGTTCTATCAGGGCGCATGCGAGGACGTGGCGGCGCTTCTGCGCGGCGCGCCGGAGCGGGTCTTGAACCCGGCGGTGCTGACGTCGCCCCGGCTCAGGCGTTTCTCGACCTGACCGCCTGTCCCCGCCCCTCGCGCGCGCCGGGCAGATTCCGTTATTCCGCCGTGGATAGATCGCCGATCATGTAGCCGTAGTCGCCGGGATTGATGCGGCACGGCGTGAGCCTGAGGAGGACGGTGGCGCTGGGCTCGAAGGGCGCGCGGAAGACTTCGAGTTCGTCGAAGGTGTACGGACTCAGCGTGCGCCCGAGGACCGTCCCTTGGGGCAGGCTCGCGCCGAGCGCCGTGACCTCCGGAAGGAGCAGGCCACCGGCTCGGGGCCGCAGAGTGACCAGCGTGCGTAACACGGTCTGGCGGGGCGGGGACGCAGGCTCTCCCTCGAGCAGTCCGGCCGCGCGCATGACGTTCAGGATCCCCGCCACCCCGCGTTCCACGTACCGGCCCTGATCGACCGCCCCGCCCCCTAATTCGACGGTCACGGAAGGAACGCCCCGTTTCACCGTATACGAGGAAGAGGAGCCGTGATAGCCGTACCCCTGCGGCGGGCGAAACAAGATCGGCGAGCCGAACGCCCGCGACAGCGTCTCTGCGTTGGTGATGTACACGTAGTCCACCGTTGCGTACGCGCCGCCGGCGTGGAGGTCCACGTAGTAGTCGAGCTTGCTCAGAAACTCCGCGGTCAGCACCTCCGCCAACTGATGTGTGAAGAAGCCCTCGCCGCCGCCGGGAAAGACCCGGTTGAGGTTCTGCATGTCGAGCGGCGTGTGCCGGGTGATCGCCTCGTAGGCGAGCGGATTGGCGACCGGGACGACGAGCAGCCGGCCGCGCAGGGCCCCGGTATCGATCCGCTGCAGCAACCGGTAGATGATCTCCGTGGAGACCTGCTCGTCCCCGTGGATGCAGGCGGAAAGCCCGAGGGTCGGTCCCGCGCCCGCCCGGCCCGTCACTTCATGAATGGGTACCCTGATCTCCGCACCGCTGGCGAGCGTCGCCACTGCCGCCGGCAGATATCGCGTCGTCACCGACAAAGCCGTCCCCCCTTTTGTCCGCTCGTTGTTCCGTCTTCCCTCACCGTCCGCGCAGCCTCGGATCGGTGAGATCGCGCACGCCGTCCCCAAGCAGGTTGAACGCCAGCACCGTCGCCATGATCGCCACGCCGGGCACCACGGCCAGATGCGGCGCCTGCCGCATGTAGCGCATGCCGAGCGCGAGGGTCCACCCCCACGACGGCGCCGGCGGCTGCACGCCGAGTCCGAGGAAACTCAGCGTCGATTCGATCACGATCGCGCCCCCCATGCCGAGGGTGGCGATGACGATGACGGGCGCGACCACATTCGGCAGCACGTGGGCAAGGAGGATGCGGGCGTTGGAGAGTCCTATCGCCCTGGCGGCGAGTACGTACTCGGCATTCCGTGTGGCCATGACCGTCGCCCGCACCACCCGCGCGTAGGTGGTCCAGTACACCAGGCCGATGGCGATCATCGTATTCGCGGGGCTCGGTCCGAGGGCCGCGACCAGCGCGATTGCGAGCAGAATGACGGGAAAGGCGAGAAAGACATCAATGGCCCGGCCGATGAGCGTGTCGGTCCAGCCGCCGTAGTAGCCGGCCAGCAGTCCGGCGCACATCCCGATCGAGGACGCGATCGCCACGCCGAGCATCGCGACGAGCAGGGAGTACCGGGCCCCAAGCGCCATGCGCGCCCACATGTCGCGGCCGAAGGCGTCGGTGCCGAGCGGGTGCGTCCACGACGGCCCCTGGAGGCGGTCGCCCATCACCATCTGGAACGGGTCGTAAGGCGTGAGCCACGGCGCAAAGGCCGCGGCCAGCACGATCGCGAGCGCGAGAGTCCCGCCGACCGCCGCCGATCTGGACCGAAGCGCCTGCCTCACCGGTGCCCCTTAACCGTACCGAATCCGTGGATCGAGCCAGGCATACGCGACGTCGACGATCAGGTTGATGCACGCAAACACCACCGCGATCGCCAGCACTGTCCCCTGCACCACGGGGAAGTCACGTTGACCGATCGCGTTCACGAGCAACTGCCCGATCCCGGGCCACGCGAAGACGGTTTCCGTTACGACGGCTCCGCCGAGTAGCGCGCCCACCTGCAGTCCCACAATCGTAATCACCGGAAGCACCGCGGTGCGCAGCGCATGCCGGTAGATGACGACCCGGTCGGGGAGGCCTTTGGATCGGGCCGTGCGGACGTAATCGTGACCCAGGACTTCGAGCATCGCGGAGCGGACCATGCGGGCGATGAGCACCACGGCGCCGGCGCCCAACGTGACGGCCGGCATGACGAGGTGCCGGAGGCTGCCGCCCAGCGGCCGGCCGTCCCCTCGCAGGAGCGCCGCGACGGCCGCGCCCATGGGGTCACCGCGCCCAAAGGTAGGCAGCCAC
Organism: bacterium; assembly: GCA_035691305.1. NCBI lineage: Bacteria > bacterium. The sequence goes on along the minus strand of DASSJF010000036.1, from coordinate 35,353 downwards.
CGCAGCTCAAGCGCGAACAGCAGAATCAAGAGAATGCCGAGCCAAAACACCGGCATCGAGACGCCGATTTGGGCAGCCGCCATGCTGATGACATCGACCAGCGACCCGCGCCGGACCGCGCTCACCACCCCCACCGGGATTCCGACGGCGACCGCCAAGACCGCGGCCGCCACCGCCAGCTCCGCCGTGGCCGGCAGGTGGGCGCCGATCAGCGCGGTGACCTGCTGCCCTCCCTGGAAGTTGGACGTGCCAAGGTCGCCCTGGGCGGCCCGCCACAGATACTCGCCGAACTGTTCCCAGATCGGGCGGTCGAGGCGCATCGCGTGCCGGAGACGGGCGATGTCCTCGGATGTCGCCTGCTGGCCGAGAAAGACCGCCGCCGGATCGCCCGGGATCAGGTGCAGCAGGCCGAACACGAGCAGCGAAATGCCCGCAAGCACCGGCAGCATCTGAACGAGGCGGCGGACGATGTACCAGGCCATCGCGTGCGGCGTCCGGACCGTTTCGGCACGGACGATCTGCCGTCCGCGCGGTCAGCGCGTCACGGCCGGCCTGAACCGTTCACCTGGCGTCACGGCGCCGCGAGGACGGCGCCGCGGAGGGACTTGAGGCTCCCCGTCGGATTCGGCACGAATCCATGGAGCCGGCGGGTGTGGACGACGACGTATCCCTGGTAGAGCAGCACGTCGTAGGGCTGCTCCTGCGCCAAGATGGCCGCTGCCTCCTGATAGATCTTGGTTCTGGCCGCGCGGTCCAGAGTCGTCCGGCCCCGCTCCAGCAGCGCATCGACCTTTGGATTCGAATACCGTTCCCAGTTCTGGCTGCCATTCGAGACGAACTGGTTGTACAGCAGCCGGTCGGGGTCGACGAGGTAGAGCCATCCCAGCAGCGCAACCTGGTGTTTGGAGGCCTGGACACCGCCCGAGAACGTGGGCCATTCGGTCGTCGTAACCTTCACCTGGATGCCGTTGCGCTGCCACTCGTTCTGTAAGAACTCGACCGCCTGAACCCGGTTGGGGTCCTCGCTGTGGGTGCTCAGCACGATCGAGAGCGCGCGGCCGTCCTTCTGGTACACATCGCCGCGCAGCGTGAAGCCGGCCTCCTGGAGGAGCGCCCGCGCCCGCGCCGGGTCGTAGTCGGGCTGACGAACGCCGCGGCCGTAGGCCCAGGAGCCTGGCAGCAGAAGGGAGGTGGCGGGCTGATCCATCCCCTGGTAGATCTTGGACGCGATCGTCTTCCGGTCGGTCAGGTACGCGAGCGCTCGACGAACGCGCATGTCGTCGAGGGGCCACACGGACGTGTTCATGTTGAGGTACGTGATGCCGAGCCCCGTCATTTTAGTAACGCTGAGGTCGGCGGCCCGGCTAAGCGCCGGCAGGTCCTGTGGCGATAGGGGGGAGTGGATGAGGTCGAGATCCCCGGCCTGGACCGCGGCGGCCCGGGCGGTGTTGTCCGGGACGATGTCTAGGACGACGCCCCGCATCTTGGGCGCGCCGCCCCAGTAGCGCGGATTGGCATCTAGAACGATCTTCGACTGCCGGTCCCAGCTGACAAACATGAAGGGCCCTGTCCCCACGGGATGCGCCGCCAGCGACGCCGGGTCCCGCTCGGCGATGTGCTTGGGCACGATCCCGATGTCCAGATAGGAGAGCAGCGGCGCGTACGGCGTTTTCGTCGTCAACCGGACGGTATACGCATCCAGTTTCTCGACTGTGCTGATCGGCGTGTAGAGGGCGCGGTAGGGGGCTTTGGAATCCGGCGCCAGGATGCTCTCGAAAGTGTAAACGACGTCGTCGGCGGTAAAGGGCGTCCCGTCATGAAATGTGACGCCGTGCCGGAGACGAAACACCCACGTGGTGGGCGTTGGATTCTCCCACGAGACCGCGAGGCCGGGCTCCGGCGTGACCTTGTTGTCGAGGTACACGAGGCCGTCGTACACCAGTTCCACCAGGCGAAACGCCGACGTATCGCGGGCATACCGCGGATCCGCCGATCCGGCATCCACATCCAGTCCGACCCGAACCAGGGCCGCCGCGGGGCCTCCGGTGGCGCGGTCCGTTGTTCCGAGGAACGCCGCGAGCAGGCTGACGGTGATCATCACGAGCATCGTCCGACAAGGGCGGCGCATGCATACCTCCCGTGGTGCGCGGATTGCAGCAGGGGTTCGCGGCGCGAATGCCCGCCCCCTCGGGCGGGTTACGGGCAGGGCTTCCGCGGCGCGCTGCTGCTGATGCCGGGGCGACGCGCGAGCCACGCGCTCCCCCGGGGCTGTCGCGGCGGTCCTACCGCACGCGCGAGGCGCCCGCGTCCGGCGCGCGCCGCTTCGCAGCCGACGCGAGAGCGGACACGACGCGCTGCGGCGTAATCGGCAGGCTGTCGACCCTGGCGCCGGTGGCATCGGCGATTCCGTTCGCGATCGCGGCGGAGACCGGAACGACCGGCGGCTCCCCGACGCCCTTCGCGCCGAAGGGGCCGCGCGGCGACGGCACCTCGACGAGCTGGACGTCGACGGGCGGCACGTCGGTCGATCGCGGCAGGGCGTAGTCCGCGAAGGTGCCGGTGGTCAGCGTCCCGCCTTCGTCGTACACCACCTGCTCGAGGAGCGCCCAGCCGATCCCCTGGGCGACCCCGCCGTGGATCTGGCCGCGCACGAGCGCCGGGTTGATCGCCTTGCCCACGTCCTGCGCGACCGCGTAGCCGGTGACCCGGACGCGCCCGGAGTCCGGATCGACGTCGACCGCGGCGACGTGCGCGCCGAACGCGGGCGAGCGCGTGGTGATCGCCTCGGACGCGGTCCCGAAGACCGGCGCGTGCTGCGCGCCGAAGCCCGACGTCATCTTGATGACGTCCGCCAGGGCCACCGCGCGCGACGGCACGCCGCGCACCCGCACCGTGCCGTCGACGATGTCGAGGTCGGCCGCGGACGCTTCCAACCGCTTCGCGGCGAGCGCGAGGATCTGCCGCCTGGCGTCGGCCGCGGCCTTCTCGACCGCCGAACCGACCGTATAGATAATCTTGCTGCCGCCGGACATGCCGGACTGCGGCGCGCCGTCGCTGTCTTCGGGGACGAGCCGCACTTGCTGCATCGGCACGCCCAACGTCTCGGCGGCGATCTGCACGAGCGAGGTGGAGCTGCCGCTGATGTCGACCGATCCGACGACGACGTGGATCGTGCCGTCGGGGTTCGGGCGGATGCAGGCGCTCGCCGCTTCGAGCCCGCCGAGCCAGCCGCCCACCGCGACCCCCGTGCCGGCCGGCGTGCCGTCCGCGGCGCGCGCCCCAGCGCCGCCGCCGCGGTGCGGCCGCTCCCGCCAGAGCCGGCTCTCGCGTACGGCGACCAGTGATTCACGCAGTCCGATCCGCGGCCACGCCCCGCCGTCGGGCATCGGATCGCCTTCCTGCGAGACGTTGCGGACGCGCAGTTCGAGCGGATCCTGCTCCAGCGCCGCCGCGAGTTCGTCCACCAGGCACTCGATCGCGAACGCGGCCTGCACGGAGCCCGGCGCCCGGTAGGCTCCCTGCGGCGGAGTGTTCGTGAGGACCTCGCGGCCGCGGATGTCGAGGTTGGCGACGCGATACGCGCCGCCCATCAACAGTCCGCAGATCGTCACCGGGGCGCCCGGCAGGGCGCCCGCGTCGAACAGCAGGCGCGCCTGCAGCGCGCGGAACTCGCCGTCGCGCGAGGCGCCCAGCGCCACTTCGAGGATCGACTGCGGCGCCGGCGTCGCGGTTTGAAACTCCTCCGCCCGGGTCAGCACGAGCCGTACCGGACGCCCCACGACCATCGCGAGGGCGCCGGCGATCGGCTCGAGAAGCAAGATCTTGCCGCCGAAGCCGCCGCCGACCGGCATCGGCACGATCCGCACGGACGACTCCGGCAGTCCCAACACGCCGGCAGTTTGCTCGCGCGTGTAGAAGAGGCCCTGAGTGGGCGTCCACACGGTTAGCCGGTGGGCCGTGCGGTCGTAATCGGCGATCGCGGCGTGCGGCTCGATGTAGGCTTGATGCACGACGGCGGTGCGGAACGTCCGCCGCACGACGACGGCGGAGTCGCGCAGGCCCCGCTCGATGTCGCCGCGCGCGAACTTCACCCGGCTTGCCACGTTGCCGGCCGGCTTTTCCTCGTCCTCCTGCGCGGCGGCCGCGGCGCCGTGCGCGCCCGCCTCCGAGCTCGCGCCCTGCAGCCCCGGCTGGACGAGCGGCGCCGAGCGGTCGGCGGCCGCCACCGGGTCGATGAGCGCGGGCAGCGCGTCGTACTCGATCGCGGCGGCCAGCCGGGCCGCCGCGTCCGCGGCGGCGGCGTCCGATTCCGCGACGATCGCGGCCACCGGCTCGCCCGGGAACCGCGCCTCTCCGCGCGCCAGCAGACAGCGGCCGCGCGCGTTCGGCGCGTCTTCGCCGAACGGCAGATCGGCCGCGGTCAGCACCGCGACCACGCCGGGCACGCCTTTCGCGGCATCCACCGGAATCTTCCGGATCTTCGCATGCGCATGCGGGCTGAGGACGAGCCGCGCGTGCAGCAGGCCCCGGAGGTCCTGGTCGGCCGTGAACACCGCGCGCCCGGTCAACTTCTCCCGCGCGTCGATGCGGGCCGGAGATTGGCCTACGATCGTCAAAGCCACAATGTCACCTCGGGAAGGACGTCTCGGGGAAGACGCCGGCTACCGGACCGATTCTCGTCCTTTCGGGGCGGTCCCTTGCGCGGGCTCGCCCCGCGCCGCCGCCTCGCGCGCACGCAGCACGTAGCGCTGCATCTTGCCGGTTGTCGTCAGCGGCAGCTCGGCGACGAACTCGATGAGGCGCGGGTAGGCGTGGAACCCGATGCGGGTCTTGACCCATTCCTGCAGGTCGGACACGAGGTCCGCGGACGGCTCGCGGCCCGGGGCGAGGCAGACGAAGGCCTTCACGCTGTGGCCGCGCTCGGGATCGGGGACGCCGATCACGGCCGCGAGGGCCACGGCGGGGTGGCGCAGCAGGCACTCCTCGACTTCGCCCGGGCCGATCCGGTAGGCGCCGCTCTTGATGAGGTCGTCCTTGCGCGCCGTGAACCAGAGGTAGCCGTCCGCGTCGCGCGCGGCGAGGTCGCCCATGAGCGCCCAGTCTCCGCGGAACTTCCGCGCCGTCGCCTCCGGGTCGTTCCAGTAGCCGAGAAACATCACCGGGTCCGGCCGCCGGACCGCGACCTCCCCAACCTCGTCCGTGCGGGCCGGGGCGCCGGACTCGTCCAGCACCTCGACCCGGTGGCCGGGATACGGCGTACCGATGCTGCCCGGCTTGACCGGCTGGGCGGCGCCGCAGTTGCCGGTGACGAGGTTCATCTCGGTCTGGCCGTAGAACTCGTTGATCGTCACCCCGAGATGCTCGCGCCCCCACGCGACCAGCTCCTCGCCGACCGGCTCGCCGGCGCTGCAGACCGACCGCAGGCGCAGGCCCGCGGCGCGCCGCGCCGCCGGCACCTGGCGCATCAGCTTGAGCGCGGTGGGGAAGATGAACGTGTTCCGGATGGCGTACCGCTCGAGCAGCCAGAAGGCGCGCTCCGGATCGAACCGCGTCTGCCGGTAGGCGACGACCGGCAGGCCGTAGTGCCATCCCGCGAGCAGCACGTTGAACAGGCCGCCGATCCACGCCCAGTCCGCCGGCGACCAGAGCCGGTCGCCCGGTTGGGGCGCGAGATCGTGGAACAGGCAGAACGCCGGCAGGTGGCCGATCAGCGCGCGGTGGGGCAGCACCGCGCCCTTCGGCTGGCCGGTGGTCCCCGACGTGTAGAGAATGCCCGCGGGATCGTCCGCGCGCGTCGCGTGCGGCGTGAGGCGGTCGGAGCCCCCTTCTTCGAGCGCCGCCGCGTCGAGCGCGCCGGGGATCGCCCGGGCCTCGGCGTCGGCGGCGATGACGGACGCGAGATCCGGCAGCCGGTCTCGAATCCGGGCGAAGCGCGGCGCCGCCTGCGCGTCCAGCACCACCGCGCGGGCGCCGGAATCCCGCAGCCGGTACTCGAGCGCGTCCTCACCGAAGAGCGTCGCGAGCGGCACCGCGACCGCGCCCAGCTTGTATACCGCGAGATGGGCGAGGGCGGTCTCGGGACGCTGCGACATCACGACCGCGACGCGGTCGCCGGGCCCGATGCCGAGCGCCGCGAGCGCGTTGGCCCACCGGTTCGAGCGGTCGCGCAGTTCGGCGAACGTGTAGGACCGCGGCGGGTCGCCGCTCGCGTCGACGAGCGCGATCCGGTCGCGGTCGCCGGCCCACTTGTCGCAGACGTCCGCCGCGATGTTGTACGCGGCCGGCACGGTCCAGTGGAACGCGGCCCGCAGTTCAGGCATCGGCCGGCGATCGAAGTGGACGAGCGTGCGAGGCTCCATCGCCGACCGACTTCTACGGCACGGGCGGCATCGCCTCGCGACCGGCGCGGCACGCGGCCGACGGGAGCGCGGCGCGAGCGCGTGGAAGACATCCGCGCCGCAGCACCGCGCACCGACGCGATGACGCGCACCATTTCTTGAAGGAAGGGAAGTGACAGTATCGATGCCCGCAACCTATGAAATCCTGGCGCTCAGCCCCGGGGCGAGGGAGGTCGATTGGTCGACACGTCTCTACCTGCATCCGGCCGGGACGGGCATGACGACGTCCGCGTACTTCCTGTGGCTGCTTCGGGGACCGGGGTCGCCCGTGCTCGTCGATACCGGCTTTACGCCGCGCCTGGCCGCGCTGAAGGGTCTGCCCGCCGAGGCGATCCCGCGGACCCGTTACCAGCTGCTGGAGGCCGTCGGCGTGTCCGCCGACTCGATCGAGACCGTGATCCTCACGCACCTGCACTGGGACCATTTCGATCTCGAGGACTGGCTGCCGCGGGCGACGTTCTGGGTGCAGCGGCGCGAACTGGAGTTCTGGACCGGCGGCGGCGGCCGGGACCCGTGGGTCCGCCGCTTCATCAGCGACTGCTTCACCGCGGATCTCGACGCGCTGCGCAGCAGCGGGCGGCTCCGCACGATTGAGGGGAACGCTCAACCGGCGGAGGGGATCCGGCTGGAGTGGGTCGGCGGCCATTCGCCGGGCATGCAGATCGTGGTGGTGGAGACCGCGACGGGGCCGTTCGTGATCGCGAACGACGCCCTGACGACCTACCGGAACCTCACGGACTGGGCCCCCCCGGCGATCCATATCAACAGCATCCCGGAATGCATGGACGCGATGGCGCGCATCCGGGACCTCGTCAAAGGGGACGAAAGGCGTCTTTGCCCCGGCCACGACGGGGAGGTGTACCGGCGTTTCCCGGAGACCGCCCCCGGCGTCTACCGCCTGGCGTAGCCCCCGGAGATGGCTGCGTAATGGGGGAGGGAATTGTAACAACCCGGCGAATCGCTCAGGCCACATCAGCCGAACCTGCGCGTCACCGCGCGATGGGGTCGTCGCGCCCGCTGCACTGACTCTAACGTCAGAAAAACGGAAGAGGTGGCGAATGTCGGCACAGGTAGGCGCAATGTCACGGGGCGGCGCCAAGCCGCTCAGCCTCATGCAAATCATCCTCGCGTCATCGGCAGGAACCGTTATTGAGTGGTACGACTTCTATATTTACGCCAGCCTTGCGGTATTCTTTGGCGCCCTGTTTTTCCCGAAAGAGAACCCCACGGCTCAGCTTCTTTCCACGCTGGCCGTCTGGGGGGCCGGCTTCGTCGTCCGGCCCTTCGGCGCGGTCGTGTTCGGGCGAATCGGCGACCTGGTCGGCCGGAAATACGCGTTCCTCGTGACACTGAGCGTCATGGGCCTCGCGACGACGCTGACCGGCCTCGTGCCGACGTACGCGTCGATCGGCATTCTGGCGCCGACGCTGCTGGTGTTGTTCCGGCTGATGCAAGGCCTCGCGCTCGGCGGGGAGTACGGCGGCGCGGCCACCTACATCGCCGAGCACGCGCCGGACGAAAAGCGCGGCTACTACACCGCGTGGATTCAGACGACCGCGACGGTCGGACTGTTGGTGTCGCTGCTCGTCGTGCTCGTGTGCCGGCTGTCGTTCGGCGACGCGGCGTTCAAAGCGTGGGGCTGGCGGGTGCCCTTCCTCGTCTCGGCGCTGCTGCTGATCGTCGCCATGTACATCCGCGTGCGGCTCGCGGAGGCTCCTCTGTTCGCGCGCCTCAAGGACCAAGGCAAGTCGTCGCAGCACCCGCTCAAGGAGAGCCTCGGCAGCGGCAAGAACTGGAGGATGATTATTCTCGCGCTCCTCGGGGCGACGTCCGGCCAGGCCACGGTCTGGTATACCAGCCAGTTCGTCGCGCTGCTGTTCCTGCAGACGCAGGTGTTCCCGAAGACGGACTTCGTCTCACCCCCGATCGTGGTGGCGATCGCGCTCGCGATCGGGACGCCGTTCTTCCTGGTCTTCGGCTCTTTGTCGGATCGGATCGGCCGCAAGAAGGTGATCATGGCCGGCCTCCTGCTCGCCGCCGTGACGTACATTCCGATCTACCACGCGATGAAGGCGAACGCCGGCAACCTGCCGGTGCTCGTGCTGCTCGTGCTGATTCAGGTCCTGTACGTGACCCTGGTGTACGGACCGATCGCGGCGTTCCTGGTCGAGTACTTCCCGGCCCGCATCCGGTACACGTCGATGTCCGTGCCGTATCACATGGGGAACGGCTGGTTCGGCGGCTTGACCCCAATCATCGGGGCGTCGATCGCGGCTGCCACCCACAACATCTACGCGATCCTGTGGTGGCCGATTGCGACCGCGCTGTTCTCGTTTGTCGTCGGCGGGCTGTTCCTGCCCGAGACCAACCAGACGAAGATCTGGGACGAGGTCGGCGGCCAGCCCGCGGGGGCCCTCGCGGGAGGCGGCGGCGAGTAGCCGCGATCCCGGCAGTCACGTTCTTCGGTCGTCGATAGCATACCGGGCCGGCGCGCTGCGCGCGCCGGCCCGGATCTTTTGTGCCGTCAGATCGGAGACGTCGACGCTGCAGGCCGCGTCTTCGGCACCGGCGAATTCAAGTACGGTGAAGTGGGCCAAGGTCATCGACCACACCCGGTGCATCGGGTGCCACGCCTGTACCACCGCCTGCAAATCCGAGAACGACGTTCCGCTCGGCGTCACGCGTACCTACGTGAAGTACGTCGACGCCGGCGTCTTTCCGGACGCGCGCCGCGCCTTCCAGGTCACCCGCTGCAACCAGTGCGACGACGCCCCGTGCGTCGCGCCGTGCCCGACCTCCGCGATGTACCGGCGGCCGGACGGCATCGTCGACTTCGACAAGTCGGTGTGCATCGGGTGCAAGGCGTGCATCGCGGCGTGCCCCTACGACGCGATCTTCATCAACCCCGACGACCACGCCGCGGAGAAGTGTAACTTCTGCGCGCACCGCCTCGACGTCGGGCTCGAACCCGCCTGCGTCGTCGTCTGCCCGACCGAGGCGATCCTGGTCGGCGACCTCGAGGATCCGTCGTCGAAAGTCGCGCGGATCGTCCGGACCGATCCGGTCCGGGTGCGCAAGCCGGAGAAGGCCACGCTGCCCAAGCTGTACTACAAGGGGGCGGGGGACGCCACGCTCGATCCGCTCGCGGCGCGGCGGCCGGACGGCGGGCTGTTCATGTGGAGCGAGCAGCACAGCGGCCACGGCGGCGTGACGTCGGGCGCGCCGGAAGGGTGGGCCTCGTCCCAGGCCGCGGCGCTTCTGAGCTACGACACGCCGCACCAAGTGCCGTGGGGCTGGCGCGTGAGCCTGTACACCTGGACGAAGAGCATCGCCTCCGGCGCCTACCTCGTCGCGGTGCTGCTTCTCGCATCGGGCGCGCTCCGCGCGGCGAGCCCGCTGTGGCGGTGGGGCGCGCCGCTGCTCGCCGCGGTGTTCCTCGCCGTCACCGGCGTGCTGCTGATCGCCGACCTCAAGCATCCCGAGCGGTTCTATCTCATCTTCACCCGGCCGCAGTGGAAGAGCTGGCTCGTGCGCGGCGCGTTTCTCATCGCGGCGTACGGCCTCGTGCTCGCGCTCGATCTCCTCGCCGGGATCGCGGGATCGTCTCCGCTCCAGACGGCGCTCGCCGTGCCCGGCTTCGCCGCGGGCGCGCTCACCGCGATCTACACCGCTTACCTCTTTTCACAGGCGCGCGCCCGCGATCTGTGGGAGAGCCCGTGGCTCGCCCCGCACCTGGGCGTGCAGGCGCTGCTCGCGGGGGCGGCCGCGCTCTTGCCCTGCGCCGGCCGGCTCGATCCCGCGCTGTTGCGGCCGCTCGCCGCGGTCATGGCCGCGGCCGGGCTCGCGCATCTCGGACTGGTCTGGGTCGAGGCGGGCGGCCGCCGGGAGACCGCGCACGCGTGCCTCGCGGTGCACGAAATGACGGGCGGCCGGCACGGCCGGATCTTCTGGCCGGGGGCCGCGCTGAGCGCCCTCGGCGTCCTCGCGGCCGCCGCGGTCGGGGCGGGCGGCGCGGTGCCGGGTCTGCAAAACGGCGCCCTCGCGGCGGCGCTGGCGCTCGCGGGCCTCCTGGCGTACGAACACGCCTACGTGCAGGCGGGACAGGCGGTGCCGCTGGCATGAAGACGGACGATCTCGGCCGCCGCGTCAGCGCGGCGCGCGACGCGGCGGAGCAGCGCGGCGAGACCTTCTATCCCGGGCCGAGCCGCGTCCATCTCGCGGCTTTCCCGCCGAAGGAGCGCTGGGACGATTGGGTCGAGCTCGACACCCACGCGTGGCCGCGGCGGGTCGAGAAGCGGTACATGCTCGTGCCGACGACCTGCTTCAACTGCGAGTCGGCGTGCGGGCTGCTCGCCTACGTGGACCGCGAGACCGTCCAGGTCCGGAAGTTCGAGGGCAACCCCGAGCACCCGGGCTCGCGCGGGCGCAACTGTGCGAAGGGCCCCGCCACGCTGAACCAGGTCACCGACCCGGACCGCATCCTCTTTCCGCTCAAGCGGGCCGGTGCGCGCGGCGAAGGCGCCTGGGTGCGCGTCGGCTGGGACGAGGCGCTCGACGACATCGCGTCGCGCATTCGCGCCGCGATCGCCGCGGGCCGGCACAACGAGGTGATGTACCACGTCGGCCGGCCGGGCGAAGACGGATTCACCGAGCGCGTGCTCGCCGCGTGGGGCGTCGACGGCCACAACACGCACACCAACATCTGCTCGAGCGGCGGACGGACCGGCTACCACTACTGGCTGGGCTTCGACCGTCCGAGCCCCGACCACGCCAACGCCAAGGTCATCCTGCTCATCAGCAGCCACCTCGAGGCGGGCCACTACTTCAACCCGCACGCGCAGCGCGTGATCGAGGCGAAGCAGGCCGGCGCGAAGCTGATCGTCATGGACACGCGGCTTTCCAACACGGCGACGCACGCGGACTACTGGATCGCGCCACGGCCCGGCTCGGAGGCCGCGATTCTGCTGGCGATCGCCCGCCACCTCATCGCGGAGCGGCGGTACGACCGCGAGTTCGTGCGGCGCTGGTGGAACTGGCGCGAGTACCTCGCCGCCGAGCACCCGGATCGGCCCGACACGTTCGAGACGTTCGAAGCAGTCCTCGGCGCCGTCTACGCCCGGTACACCTTCGAGTACGCGGAGGCCGAGTCGGGCGTGGCGGCCGCCACGCTTCGCGAGATCGCGGATACCGTCGCCGGCGCCGGGACGCGCCTCGCGACCCACACGTGGCGGAGCGCCGCCGCCGGCAACCTCGGCGGCTGGCAGGTGGCGCGCACGCTGTTCTTCCTGAACGCCCTGCTCGGCGCGGTGGCGACGCCGGGCGGCACCTACCCGAACGCCTGGAACAAGTTCGTGCCGAAGCCGATCTACGTTCCGTCTCACCCGAAAGCCTGGAACGAACTGACGTGGCCGCGTGAGTACCCGCTTGCGGTCAACGAGATGTCGTTCCTGCTGCCGCACTTGCTGCGCGAGGGCCGCGGTCGCGTACAAGTGTACTTCACGCGCGTCTACAATCCGGTTTGGACCAACCCGGACGGCTTCTCCTGGATCGAGGCGCTGACCGACGAGCGGCTCTTCGGGCTGCACGTCGCGCTGACGCCGACGTGGAGCGAGACCGCCTACTTCGCCGACTACGTTCTGCCGATGGGCCACGGCTCGGAGCGCCACGACCTCCACTCCTACGAGCAGTACGACGGCCAGTGGATCGGTTTCCGCCAGCCCGTGCTGCGCGCGGCGCGGGAGCGCCTCGGCGAGCGCGTCACCGACACGCGCCAGGTCAACCCCGGCGAGGTGTGGGAGGAGAACGAATTCTGGATCGAGCTGTCGTGGCGCGTCGACCCGGACGGATCGCTCGGGATCCGCAAATATTTCGAGTCCCAGACGCGGCCGGGCGAGAAGCTCGGCATCGACGAGTACTACGCGTATATCTTCGAGCACTCGGTGCCCGGCCTGCCCGAGCGCGCGGCCGCGGAGGGCTGCACGCCGCTCGAGTACATGCGGCGGTACGGCGCGTTCGAGATCAGGCGCGGCGTCGGACCGCTGTACGACCAGCCGGTTCCCGCCGCCGAACTCGACGATACGCGCGTCGACCGGTTCGGCCGCGCGTACACACGCGGGCCGGCGCCGGCGAACCCCAACGTGGTCCCGCAGGGCCTTCCGGATCCGGACCCGGAGGGCCGCCGCCCGGTCGGCGTGGAGATCGACGGCACGATCCGGCGCGGGTTCCCCACGCCGTCCGGCCGGCTCGAGTTCTATTCGTCGACAATGGCGCGGTGGGGCTGGCCGGAGATGGCGCTGCCCGCCTACGCGCGGAGCCACGTGCATCCGGAGTGCCTCGCGCCGGACCAGATGCCGCTCATCTCGACGTTCCGCCTGCCGGTGCAGGTCCACACGCGCAGCGCGAACGCGAAGTGGCTCGACGAGATCGCGCACACGAACCCGCTGTGGGTGCATGCCTCGGACGCGGCGCGGATCGGCGTCCGCACCGGTGACCTCGTGCGCGTGGAAACCGAGATCGGCTACTTCGTGGTCAAGGCGTGGGTCACCGAAGGCATTCGACCCGGTGTCGTGGCGTGCAGCCATCACATGGGCCGCTGGAAGATCGACCGCCCCACGGGCACGGAGACCGGCCAGCGCCAGTTGATGGCGGCGGTGTCCCTCGACCGGGAGCCGGCCGACGGCGGCGGGAGCCGGTGGAGGATGCGGCGCCGCGCGGGGGCCGGCCCGTACGCGTCAACGGACCGGGATACCCTGAGGATCTGGTGGACGGATGTGGGCGTGCACCAGAACTTGACGTTTCCGGTGCACCCGGACCCAATCTCCGGCCAGCACTGCTGGCACGTGGCCGTCCGCGTCCGGCGCGCGTCGCCGGGAGACCGCTACGGCGACATCGCGGTAGACACCCGGCAATCCGCCGCCGTCTTCCGCGAGTGGCTGGCCCTCGCGCGGCCGGCGGACCGCCACTCGCCGGACGGCACGCGCCGTCCGCACTGGCTGATGCGTCCGCTCCGTCCCGGGAAGGACGCCTACCGGCTGCCTTCGGGGACGCCGCCCGCGGACCCGGCGCGCGCGGGGCGGTGAGTATCGGCTCGGCCGCGTCCACGGCCGGCGGAGGCGCCGGCACGCCGCGCGCGGAGGCCTTCCGCGCGCTCGGCGTGCTCTGCGAGCCGCCCGCCCCCGGTCACGCGCGGGTGTGCGAGGCGCTCGGTCTTCCGGGCGTGCCGGGGGCCGCGGAGTTCACGGACCTCTTCGTCCTGCACCTCTATCCCTACGCGTCGGTGTACCTCGGGGCAGATGGGATGCTCGGCGGCGAGGCGCGCGACCGCGTCGCCGGCTTCTGGCGCGCCCTTCATCTCGCGCCGCCGCCGGAACCGGACCACCTGGCCGCGTTGCTCGGGTTGTACGCGAGCCTGCTCGAGCGAGAGGACGACGAGCGCGAGCCGGCCCGCCGGTTGTTGCGGGGCCGAGCCCGGGCCGCCCTGCTGCACGAGCATCTCGTCTCGTGGTTGCCGCCGTACCTCGACCGGGTCGAGGCGCTCGCGCCGCGGGCGTACCGCGCGTGGGCCGAACTGCTTCGCGCCGCGCTCGCGGAGGAGGCCGCCCGGACCGGAGAGGCAGTAGACTCCCCGGCCGAGGCTCGGGCGGCCGCGCTGTCTGCGCATCTGCGCGCCGCGCCGCCGCTGCCGGATCCGCGGCTCGAAGGATCGCGCGGTTTCGTCGCCGGACTGCTCGCGCCCGTCCGCTGCGGGGTCATCCTCACGCGCGCCGATCTCGCCCGCGCGGCCCGCGATCTCGGCCTCGGCCTTCGCGTCGGCGAGCGCAGGTTCGCGCTCGCCGCGCTTCTGTCGCAGGCGCCGGAGGCCGTCCTCGGGTGGCTCAGCGGCGAGGCCCGCGCGGCCTCGGCGCGCCATGCCGCGCACGCGGATGTGATGGGGGCCGCGGCGAGATTCTGGTCGGATCGGGCGGCGGGCGCGGCGCATCTCCTCAGCGACCTCCGCGCGTCCGCGGCCGCCGCCGTGGAAGGTGACGCCTGCGCTCCCGCCGCCGGCAGCTGAACGGCGGCCCGGTCAGGTCTGGGGCGCGGACTCCACCGTCGGCACGATCCCGGTCGGGCAGGCGCTCTAGGAACCGCTCGCGCAGGGCGGCAGCGTGATCTGAATCGCCGCGCCGTAGTCGTAGTAATCGATCGCCTGATCGCCGCGGGGTGTCGCGAGCACGACGCGCCGCGGCAGACTGTTCGCGGCGCCGACGTAGAGCGTGTTCTTGATGGCGGCGCCGCCCATCTGCCCGCCGCCGGCGCCCTGCACCGTGTAGACGTACACGTGCATGGGTTCGCCGTCGATCGCCGCGTCGGGCGCGCGTGCAACGTCTACCGTTCCCTGAAAGGCCGTGGGGTCGCTCATCCTCGGTATCTGCGGAGCGTTTACGCACCGCCATCCGGACGGCGAGCCGGACGCGGTCGTGCGCATCCGTGACTGGCCGCCGACCACGATGAATTCCGCGCCGCCATTCTGCATCTGCATCGTGGAGTGCATCGCGCCGGTGGCCGGGACGACTTCCACCACCATGCTGCCCTGCGGCATCGCGGCCTTCATCCGGTATCCCGACAGCGCGCCGAGCTTCTGGTAGGCCGCGGTCACCTCGCGCCACGCGGCGGCGTCGCCGTTCACCGTCAGATCGGCGGAGGCCGGACCGGCGAGGGTCGTCGCGAGGAGCAGGACGAGTGCCGCGAGCAGGGCGGCGACCGGCGTCGCCCTGCTCGCGGTGGCGTATGTCGGCGTTGCGCGTGTGGGGGTCATGGTACGCGGATTCGGCGGAAGGGGGGAGCCGCCCTGTGTGCGGCGCCGCCCCGACCCTGGCCGGACCACTCGTTGACCGCCTCCGTTATCCGCGCCGCTCGGCGTGAAGGAGGCCGATCCCGGCGCAGAGCGGGGATTACGGCGAGGGCGGGAGCCGGCGACCATGTCCGGGCGGAGTCGCATGGCGTTACCGGACCGCCCCCGCCGCAACTTGTCTTCTAGGTTATACCCGGCTGCCGGGGGACCGCTACGTTCTATCGAGATGCGGGCCGCGCGCGCGTCCCGGCGGTCAGCGCGATGCCCGCGAGCACCAGCCCCGTTCCCGTCCAGAACCACCGGTCCAACTGCTCGCCGAACAGCGCCGCGGACGCGAACACGCCGACGAGGGGCTGCAGGTACTGCAGCGCGGCGGGAATGCGGGCCGGCAGCGCGACGAGCGCGCCGAACCAGACCCACAACCCCGCGACCGTGACGAGGAGGCCGAGGTAGAGCACGACGCCGGCCGCCTCGAGCGTTATGCGCACCGGTGCGTGCCCGAGTTCCCACGCCGACACGGGGACGAGCGCCGCCGCGCCGGCGAGCGAACTAATCGCCGCGACCGTGAGGACCGAATGGCGTTCGATCAACTCGACGCTCAAGACGTAATAGAGCGCCACCGCGACGGCGGAGAGCAGCACGAGCCCTACGCCGGTGAGCAGATGCGGACTTGCCTGGCCGCTCGTCGCCCCGGCGGCCGTGAGCCGCGCCCATGTCCGCGGATCGCCGCCCGCGACCAGCGCCACCCCCGCGAGCGCGGCGACGAGGCCCCCGGCCTGGACACCGCCCACCGGCTGCCGCAGCCGCACGGCCGCAAGGGCCACCACGAAGACGGGAATGAGCGCCGACACGACGGTCGCCACCGACGCCGGGGTCAGCCGGACGCCAAGGGTCTGCGCGACCTGGCCGATACCGATGCCGAGCAGCCCGAGACCGGCCGCGGCCGCGGTGCCGCGGGCCTCCGGCAGCCGGCGTGCCCGCAGCATCCAGAGAAAGCACGGCGCCGCGGTCAGATAGCGCAGCGCCGTGAGCGTCAGCGGCGGTAGGTCACGCAGTCCGAGTTTGGTGAGCGGGATCGATCCACCCCAGACGATCGCGAGCAGCACCAGCGCGCCGAGGGACCGGGCGATCATCCCGCCGGGGCAACCACCGGCGTCTCGAGAACGCCCACCTTGGTGATCGAGATGCGGACCGTATCGCCCGCGCGCAGCCAGCGCGGCGGCTTGCGGGCGAACCCCACGCCGCTCGGCGTGCCGGTGGCGATGATGTCGCCGGGCTCGAGCGTCATCGCCCGCGAGACGTCCGCGATGAGGTAGGCGACCGAGAAGATCATCGTGTTGGTGCCGGCTTCCTGGAGACGTTCCCCGCTCACGTCCACCGTGAGCGTGAGCGACTGCGGGTCCGGGACCTCGTCGCGCGTGACGAGCGCCGGGCCGAGCGGACCGCTGCGGTCGAAGTTCTTGCCGATCATCCACTGCGTCGTCCGGCGCTGATAGTCGCGGATGGAGATGTCGTTGAAGAGCGTGTAGCCGGCGACGTAGTCGAGCGCCCGCGATTCCGGAATGTCGTGTCCGCGCCGTCCGATGACTGCGGCCAGTTCGCCTTCGTAGTCCACCTGCCCGCTGACCGACGGCAGCACGTACGGCTCGCCCGGGCCGAGCAGGCTGTGTGGAAACCGGCCGAAGTAGATCGGGATCTCCGGCGGCTCGCCGCCGCCTTCCCGGGCGTGTTCGGCGTAGTTGCGTCCGACGCAGAGGATCTTGGGCGGCGCGGGCACCGGCGGCAGCAGGCGCACGTCGCCGGAGCGCCAGACCACCCCGTCGCTCTCGAGCGCGCGCCCCCCCGCACCGCCGAGCGCCCGGCGGACTTCTCCCACGACCTCGCGTGCGAATGCCAGCGCTTCGTCGCCGCCGGCCAACACCTGGGTCATCGACGGCGGAAGCAAGACGCGGGCCCGCGCGCCGGGCCGCGACACCCCCCGCGCCGCGTAGTGCTCGCGGGCCGCACGGGTGAGATCGATGAGCCAGTCGCCTTCCCAAGCACCCACGCGGGTCTGCCCTCGGGCCGCGAAGGTTACCAGGCGCATTCGTCACCTCCCACACAATCGCCCGCGCGGGGAACGCACGGGCGTTTCCCCGCGCGGCGGATCTGACAGATACTTGGCCCCGTGCGCGCACGGTCCCTGTCACGCGGCGTTGACAGGCGGCCGGCCGGCCGTTAGATTACCGATAATGAGTCTTAATAAGAACTCGGTCCTGAAAACGACGCGCGCCGCCGGGCCGGCGGGGGCGTGGGCCGGGTTGCGCCGGCTGCTGCGCGGCCGCGGCGGCCGCCTCACCCCGCAGCGCATGGCGATTTACGACGCCGTCGTCGGGCGGACGACGCACCCGAGCGTCGAAACCGTCTACGCCGAGGTCCGGGCACGGTTTCCTGGCGTCGGCCGGGCGACCATCTACGCCACGCTCGGCCTGTTCGCGGAGCTCGGGCTCGTCCAGGAAGTGGGCGGACGCGTGCGGCGCTACGACGGCCGCGCGGGACGCCACGTCAATCTGGTCTGCGAGCGCTGCGGCGGGGTGACCGATGTCGCCGATCCGCGGCTCGAGGCCTTTGAGCGGAGGACCGCCTTGCGCGCCGGGTTCGATGTGCGATCCGCTCGGTTCGAGTTGCACGGTGTCTGCCCGCGCTGCCGCGCGTTCGCGCGGCGGGGGACGGCGTTCTCGCGCGGCGGCGCGCACGGCCGCGGCGTGGGACGGGGGACCGAGGCGGCGCGCGATGCCTGAGGTCCGCGGCGAAGTCACGATCCCCGGGGTCAAGCAGGATCTCGAGGCGCTCGAGCGGCACAGTACCAGTTATCTGCTCAAGGTCGTGCAGCCGGCTCTGCTCGGCCTCATGGACGGATCGATTTCGACGCTCGCGCCGCTCTTTGCGACCGCGTTCGCGACACGCAACCCGCACACCGCGCTGCTCGTCGGCACCGCTGCAGCGCTCGGCGCGGGGATCAGCATGGGCTTCGCCGAGGCGCTGTCGGATACCGGCAAGCTCACCGGCCGCGGGCACCCGTTTGCGCGCGGCACGATCACCGGGGTCGCGACGCTCATCGGCGGCATCCTCCACGCGCTGCCGTTTCTGATCCCGCACATCGGGCTGGCGCTCGCGGTCGCGTACTTGGTGGTCGGCGTCGAACTGGTCGTGATCGCGCTGATCCGCTACCGGTACTTCCAGCTGAGCTTCTGGCTCTCGATTCTGCAGGTCGTGGTGGGCGGCGGCCTGGTCTTCCTCGCGGGCGTGTTGATCGGCAAGTCCTAGCGGCCCGCGCGGCGCGGGCGCGGCGCGACTCGCGCACCGCGGGTGGGCGCAGAGGGATTTCCCCCGCGCGGAATGGAACAGAGCGTGGGAGGAAATCTGCGAATGCTCAGCAACCCGGTCAAGACGAAAATCCGCGCGGGCGAAGCGGCCTTCGGCACGATCTGCGCGCTGCCGTCTCCCGAGGTCGTCGAGATCATCGGCGTCGCCGGCTACGACTGCGTCCTGATCGACCTCGAGCACGGCCCGCTGGACGTCGAAACGGTACAGGCGATGGGCCGCGCCTGCCGCGCCACGGGCATCGTGCCGTTCGCACGCGTGCCCGACGGCAACCCCAAGACGATCCTCCGCATGCTCGACAGCGGCTGCCTCGGCGTGATGGTGCCGCAGGTCGAGACGCCGGAGCAGGCGGCGGACGTCGTCGCCGCCTGCCGGTACCCGCCGGCCGGCCGGCGCAGCCTCGCCGGCAACACGGTGGCGGCGAACTGGGGGGTCGTGCCGGCCGCGGATCACGTCCCGGCGAGCAACGACGCGGTGCTGTCGATCGTGCAGATCGAGACCCGCCGGGCGCTGGAGGCCGTGGAGAAGATCGTCCGCGTGCCCGGGCTCGATATGATCTTCATCGGTCCGAACGATCTCTCGACGAGCCTGGGGCATCCCGGCGAGATGCGCCACCCCGAGGTCCAGGAGGCGATCCGCCGGATTCTCAAGGCCGCGCGCGATGCCGAGACTCTCTCCGGCATCCTGACGCTCACCCCCCAAGACGTCGAGACCTACCGGCCCCAGGGCGCGGGCCTCATGCTCGACGGCATCGGGCGGTTGTTGCTCGGCGCGGCGCAGCAGCAGGTCAAGGGGCTTCGCGACGCCGCGGCGCGGGCCGCGGTTTCCGGCCGCCCGTAGCCCAGCGTATGGCCGGCAGGCTCGACTACCACGATCCGTTTCACGAATTCGCCGGCCGCCTGACCGAAGCGCTCGAAGACAACCACCTGATCGTTTCGGGGTACGCGTTCCTCGTGGACGTGGACCACATGAGCCGCGAATACCGGTACGTCGTCCACCTCGAGAGCGAGCCGCCCGCGGATGCCCCGCAGACCTCGGCGTGGCCGTGGGCCGAACTGCGCTTCCTCGTCGACGCGCTCTCGTTCGGACGCCACATCGCCGAGTACGATGAAGGGGTCGAGTTCTCGCGCACCGTGCACGAAGAAGTGCAGGTCTTCGGCGAGCTTCTCACCGAGGTGACGATGGACCGGTTGCTCGTGCCGCCCGACGTCGTTGCGCTGCGGCGCGCGATCGGGCCCGCGGGCGCCGACCCCGGGGTGCCGAGCATCAGCCTGCAGCAGCACTTCTCGACCGAAGACGCGCCGCCCGTCTACAGCGCGCGCGTGCAGTCGAGCGTCGTGCTCAAGGAAGACGAGTTGGTCGAAGAGGATCGTCCCCGCAAGATCGCCCAGTCGGTCTCCGCGCTGCTGACCGCCCTCCAGGTGCTCCACCTGGCGGCCGAAAGCGCGCCCATGCCCAATCCCAACGAGTAGGTTTCGCATGTCCGGCATCCCGCCGGGTCCCGCGTCGTCCTTGGGCGACGAACGGTTCATGCGCGCGGCTCTGGTCGAGGCGGCCGAGGCCGGCGCGCTCGGGGACGTGCCGATCGGCGCCGTGATTGTGCGCGACGGGCGGATCGTCGCCCGCGGTCAGAACCGCCGCGAAGTGGATCGCGATCCCACGGCCCACGCGGAGATGCTCGCGCTCAGAGAGGCGGCGCGCCACCTCGGCGGTTGGCGGTTGTCCGGCTGCACCGTCTACGCGACGCTGGAGCCTTGTCCCATGTGCGCCGGTGCGATGATCCAGGCTCGGATCGACCGGCTCGTGTACGGCGCGAGGGATCCCAAGGCGGGGGCGGCCGGCGGCGTGGTCGATTTGTTCCACGGCGCCCGGTTCAATCACACCGTTGCGGTGGCGGGCGGCGTCTGCGAGGCGGAATGCGCGGAACTGCTCCGGCGATTCTTCGCGATGCTGCGCGCGTGACCCGGGACGATACGGAATTGGTAGGGTCGATCGGCACCGGGTGGATTGGTGAATGCGGCGGTTGTCCTTCCTCGCGGTCATCCCGGCGGCGCCGCGCCCGCCTCGCTTACGCTTCGACGTGGCCGCTGATGCAGGTGATCGTGCGGCCGCCGACCCAGACCGTGCCGTCGCCGTCGCGGTGGATGTGGACGCGCCCGACGCAGCCCAGCACCGTGCCCTGACTCGCGACATACGGGGACCCCGCCCGGCCGGCGTCCAAAAGCCACGGCGCCAGCGACGCGTTGAGACTGCCGGTCACCGGATCTTCGGCGGTGGCGCCCTGCTTCGGGAAGAACGCCCGCACTTCGAACGCGGCGGGGGACCCCGCCGGATATGGACCGACGACGCCGATGGGCATGTCGACCGTGCCGGGCTCCAGCGCCAGCACCGCCTCCGCGCTCGCGAGCAGCACTCCGATCCATCCGGGGCCGTTGTCGCACCAGGCGGCGTCGACGATGCCGTCCCGGTCGATCCGCAGCATCGACGCGACACGGCGCACCAGCGCGTCCTCTGCCGGCCCGCTGCGGATCACCGGCGGCGCCGCAAACGCGAGGCGGTCATCGTCGCGCCGGATCCGGATGAGGCCGGCGGGACTTTCCTGGACGACGGTCTCGCCGCGCTTCGGCCTGCCTCCCGTCCCCAGCCACGCGTGGCACGTGCCGAGCGTCGGGTGGCCGGCGAACGGCAGTTCGGCGGCCGTCGTGCCGCGCGTGCCGAGCGGCGCGAAGATGCGCACGCGGTAGTCGGCCTCGGGCCGCGTCGGCGGCAGCACGAACGCCGCCTCCGACAAGTTCGTCCACCGCGTGATGTGCTCCATCTGATCCTGCGTTAGGCCCTCGCCGTCGAGCACGACCGCCACGGGATTGCCGGCGTAGGGCGTCGTCGTGAACACGTCGACCTGCTGGAAGCGGCGTCGCATCATGCCGGACATTCTAACGTACGCGGGGCGGCGCCGAAAGACACGGCGCAGGAATTTTCCACCATAACACCCGGTGTTCCGCCGCGGGCGGGCGGCACACCCATCGGTATTACCGGAGTGGCAGTCCGGGCGGAGGCGTCGATCGCGGTACGGTTCGAGGCGTGTCGCGGTCGAACGAGCTGGCCCGCAGCAGGCACTCGATGTGCGCGCGCCGGTGGGAGGGACCTCCCGCCGCGCGCGCCGAACACGGTGCCCGCGGTCCACGACGCGTACACGGGTGTGAGAGATGGCCCTGCTCCTGAGAGAGCCGCATCTCCGCGAACTGCTCACGATGCGCGATCTCATTCCGCTCATGGCGCGCACGCTCGGCACGTTCAGCGGCGGCGGCGCCGTGCAGCCGCCGCGATCGGTCGTCCCGATTGCGCCGCACGAGGGGTTCCTCGGGCTCATGCCGGCCTATCTGTCGGCGAGCGCCGCGGGCGCCGCGGATGAAGCTCTCGGCCTGAAGGCGGTCGCCGTCTACCCGGGCAACACCGGCCGTCGCCTGCCGACCCATCTCGCGACGATTCTGCTGCTCGATCCGGCCACGGGCGTTCTGCTGGGAGTGCTGGACGGACGGCTGATTACGGAGATGCGCACGGCGGCGGTCTCGGCCGCCGCGACCGATCGGCTCGCCCGCGCGGACGCGGACGTGCTGGCGATCATCGGCGCGGGTGTGCAGGCGCGCAGCCACGTCGAGGCGCTGCGCGAGGTCCGGCCGCCGTCGGAGGTCCGAGTGTGGAGCCGGACCCAGGCGCACGCGGATCGCTTCGCGTCAGAGATGCGTGAGCGGTTCGGCGTGCGGATCGCGGTGACCGCCTCGGCGGAAGCCGCCGTCCGCGGCGCCGGCGTGATCTGTACCGTCACCAACAGCCGGGCGCCGATTGTTGAAGCGGCGTGGCTCGCCGCCGGCTCGCACATCAACTCGGTCGGAGCCGCCCAGCCGCAGTGGCACGAACTCTCGACCGAGGCGCTCCGCCGGGCGCGGCTGTTCGTGGATTCACGCGCAGGCGCGGTCGTCGAAGCCGGCGACATCGTGGCCGCGATCCGCGGGGGCGCGATCACGGAACGGCACATCGTCGCGGAGATCGGCGAGGTCTTCACCGGACGCCACGCCGGGCGCGAGAGCCGGGATGAGATTACGCTGTTCACGTCCGTCGGGATCGCCGTCGAGGACGTCGCGACCGCGCGGTTCGCCTACGCGCGCGCGCAGGCGCGGGGGGTCGGCGAAGAGATCCGGCTCGAGTGACGCGCGCCGGAGGGCGGCGGCGGCCGCGGCCCGATGGAGGGAACCACCGCGCCGCGTCCGTACGTAGTCTCATAGTTCTTCACGATCCACTCCCTGACGAGGTGACCGAGATGGGTGCACGCCCGTTGACGGCGGTCATGGGCCGCCGGACGCTCCTGCGCCGTTCGTTCGAGGCGGCCGCCGCGATCGCGGCGGGCAGCCGGCTCGCCGGCAAATCAGCCGACCGCGCCGAGGCCGCGACGCGCGCGGCGGTGCAGTTCGGCTGGGTGAAGACCGTGGAGTTCGCCGGCAGCTTCATCGCCGACGCGAACGGCTACTACAAGGACGAGGGGTTGGACGTTGACATGATCTCGGGCGGCCCCGGCATCGACGTGGTGACGTCCATCGTCTCCGGGAAGGCGCTTTTCGGGTGCGGGACGGGCGCGCAGATCCTGGCGAAGGCGCGGGAGCGCGGGGCGCCGATCAAGGTGCTCGGCGTTCTCTATCAGAAGAGCCCGCTCGCGATTCTCTCGCTGAAGAAGAATCCGATCCGCACGCCGCAGGACCTGATCGGCAAGCGCGTCGGCGTGGCCGCCGCGGACAGCATCCCGTGGACGACGTGGATCGCGCTCAACCACCTGGACGCGGCGAAGGTCACCCGCGTTCCCGTGCAGTTCGACCCGGCGCCGCTCGTGACGGGGGACGTGGACGCGTTTGTCTCGTTCGCCACCGAGCAGCCGGTGGAATTACAGGTCTCCGGCGTGCCGGTGGAGTTTTTCCTGTTCGCCGACTACGGCTATTCGTCGTACTCCGGCTGCTATTACGTGCTCGAAGACACGCTGCGCAGCCGCCGCGCGGACGTGGTCCGCTTCCTGCGGGCGGAGATCCGCGGGTGGCAGGCCAACGCCGCCAATCCGTCGCTCGGCGCGAAGCTCACCGTGGAGAAGTACGGGAAGGCGCTCGGCCTGAGCTACATGTCGCAGTACCTCGGCAACAAGGTCACGATCGAGAAGCTGATGCAGACCCCCGTGACCGCGCAGCACGGCCTGCTGTGGATGGCCGATGCCGACATCGCCAAGAACGTGGACCTCTTCAAGCGCACCGGCATCAACGTCGGCGCCGAGCTGTTTACCACCGACGTGTTGCAGGAGATCTATCACGGCCGGACCCGCGTCTAGGCGCGCCGTTTCAGCCACATGAGCGCCGGCGAGTCCGGCGCCGGGCTCGTCCTCGAAGGCGTCCGCAAGACCTTCCTGCTCGACGGGAAGCCGGTCTACGCGATCGGCCGCATGGACCTGCGCGTCGCGGCCGGCGCGTTCGTCGCGCTGCTCGGCCCTTCGGGCTGCGGCAAATCGACGGCGCTCCGCATCCTCGCCGACCTGGAGACGCCCACCGAGGGCCGCGTGCTCGTCGAAGGCGGACCGCCGGCGGAGGCTCGGCGGCAGCACCGCGTGGCGATCGCCTTCCAGGATCCCGCGCTGCTCCCGTGGCGGACCGTGCTCGGCAACGTGATGCTGCCGCTCGAAGTCACGGGCCTCGAGGCGTCCCGGCCCGAGATTCTCGACCTAATCGCGCTCGTCGGCCTGACGGGTTTCGAGGGCGCGCGCCCGGCGCAGCTGTCCGGCGGCATGCGGCAGCGCGCGGCGATCGCGCGGGCCCTCGTCACCCGCCCGCGCGTGCTGCTGCTCGACGAGCCGTTCGGCGCCCTCGACGAGATGACGCGGCAGCGCATGAACCTCGAACTCCTCCGCATCTGGGGCGAGCAGGCTCCGACGACGCTGCTCGTCACGCACTCGATCGCCGAGGCGGTCTTCCTCGCCGACCGAGTGGTGGTGATGACTCCGCAGCCGGGCGAGGTGCGCGCGGAAGTTGCGATCGACCTGCCGCGGCCGCGCGGCCCCGAGGTGCTGCGCAGCCCGCGTTTCCACGCGCTGTGCGACCGGCTGAGCGAGCTGCTCTTCGCCCCGCCGCAGGCCGGGCCCCCGGCCGAGCCCGGGCGGCCTCCGGCGGGCGCCGCCGTTCGATGATCGGTTCCCCCGCGGTGCGCGGCGCACCGGGCCGGCTCGACGCGGTGCTGGGTCCCGCGGCGCTGCTCGTCCTCTGGCAGGTGCTGGGGAGCGTGCTGCCGTGGGCGCGGTACACGATCTCGTCGCCCGCCGCGATCGTGCTGCGGGCGTGGCACGACCTTCCCATCTACCCCGCCAACGTCGGCGCGACCCTTTGGGAGGCCGCGCGCGGCTTCTTCTGGGGCAACCTCGCGGCGATCGTGCTCGCCCTCGTCATCATGCAGGCCCGCCGGCTGGAGGGCCTGCTGATGCAGATCGCGATCGTGATCTACGCGACCCCGCTGCTCGCGATCGCGCCGATCATCGCCGTCGTGCTGCCGGGCGACGAGCCTAAGGTCGCGCTCGCGGCGCTCGCGGTGTTCTTTCCGACCGTGATCACGTCGCTGATCGGGCTGCGTTCCGCCGACGGCGCCTCGCTCGACCTGATCCACACGCTCGGGGGGCGGGCGCTCGACGCGCTGCGCAAGGTGCGGCTGCCGGCGAGCGTGCCGTGGCTGCTCGCGGGGTTCCGCGTCGCGGCGCCCGGCGCGATTCTCGGCGCGATTCTCGGCGAGTTTCTGGGCGGCGACCGCGGGCTCGGTGTGGCCATGGTCAACGCGATGGCGACGCTCGACACGCCGCGGGTGTGGGGGCTCGCGATCGTCGCGAGCGCCCTCGCCGGGGGCGGCTACGCGCTCGCCGCGACGGCCGCCCGCGCGCTCGTGACGTGGGCGCCCCCGCTGGACGCGTCGCCGGCGCTGACCGGGCGGACGGACGGCTCGGCCGGCGCCGCGTACTGGGCGGTACGGCGCGCCGGTTTGACTCTCGTGTCGCTCGGGGTGCTGCTCGGGCTCTGGGTCGCGTTCATCCGCGTCTTTCATTTGAACCCGTTCTTTGCGAAGACTCCGGCGCAGGTGCTGCGCGACCTCGTCGTCGGGGCTGCGGCGGCCGACAACCGGCGGGCGCTCGCGGCGGCGCTCGCGATGACGCTCGAGGACGCCGCGGCGGGGTTTGCGGTCGGGACGCTCGCGGCCGCCTCTGTCGCGGTGCTGTTCGTCGTCTATCCGCGGCTCGAGCGGGCGTTCATGCCGGTTGCGATCACGCTGCGGTCCGTGCCCGTCATCGCGATGACTCCGCTGCTCGTGCTGCTGTTCGGCCGGGGTATCGCCGGCACGACGGCCATCACGGGGATCATCACGTTCTTCCCGACGCTGGTGAACGTGATGCAGGGGCTGCGGTCGGCGCCGCCGCAGGCGGTCGAGGTGCTGCGGCTGTACGCCGCGTCGCCGTGGACGGTGGTCTGGAAGGTGCGGATGCCCAGCGCGCTGCCGAGCGTGTTCGCCGCGGCCCGGATCTCCGTGCTCGCGTCGCTCCTCGGCGCGATCGTGGCGGAATGGCTCGCGACCGGCCGGGGCCTCGGCTACCTCATGATCATCGCGCGCGCACAGTTTCAGTTCACGATGCTCTGGGCGGCCGGCATGCTCGTGACCCTCGTGTCGGTCCTGCTCTACGGGATGCTGACGTGGATCGAGGCGCCGGTGCTGCGGCGGTACGCGCCGAGCCAGGCGGGCCGGTGAGGCGCGCGCCGATGCGCGACGACGGGAGGAAGCGGTTGTGACTGCGCCGTGGCACGTGGAGCCGGCGTACGACCGGCGTGCGCTGATCGAGGCGGCGGCGGGACGGCGGGAGCTGGATCTCGTGCTGCGGGGCGTGACGCTGCTGAACGTGTTCACCGGCGAGACGTATCCCGCCGACGTCGGCATCTTCGCGGGGCGCGTCGCGCACGTCACGGCGCCCGGCGACGCGCCGCTCGACGGGCGCACGGTCCTCGACCGGCGGGGCCTCGTTGCGATCCCCGGCCTGATCGACACGCACGTGCATATCGAGAGCAGCATGATCACGCCGGCGCATTATTCGGATGCCGTCGTGCCGCACGGAACCACCACCGCGTTGATCGATCCGCACGAACTCGCCAACGTCCTGGGCCTCGCCGGTGTGCGCTACATGCTCGAAGCGTCCGAGGCGATTCCCCTGCGCGTCCTCGTCATGGCGCCGTCGTGCGTGCCGTCCGCGCCCGGTGTCGAGACCGCGGGCGCCGAGTTCGATCGGGCGGAGATCGAGGAGATGCTGGGATGGCCGCGCGTAGCCGGGCTCGCCGAGGTGATGGACTATCCCGGCGTCCTGCGGGGCGAGGGACGCATGATGCGCCTGCTCGAGGCGACCGAGCGGGCCGGCGGCCTGATCCAGGGCCACGCGCCGCGCGTGCGCGGCCGCAACCTCTCCGCCTACGCGGCGGCCGGCATCGACTCGGACCACGAGAACCGTGAAACCCAGGACGGGCTGGCGAAGTTGCGGGCGGGCATGTACCTGGAGGTGCGCGAGAGTTCCCTCTCCGCGAACGCCGCGGCGCTCGCGGCGGCGCTGCGCGGACGGGGCCCTCTGCCCAACGTGACGCTGTGCACCGACGACGTCGTGCCGGAGGACCTCCTGCGGCACGGCGGCATCGACCACGTCGCCCGGCGGCTCGTGGAAGGGGGTCTTGAGCCGGTCACCGTCGCGCGGTTCGCGACCCTCAACGCCGCCAACCGGCTGCGCCGGCGGGACCTCGGCGCGCTCGCGCCGGGCCGCATCGCCGACGTCGCGCTGCTCTCCGACCTCCCGACGTTTCGCGCGGCTGAAGTCTACCGCGCCGGACGCCTGGTGGCGCAGGACGGCCGCGCGGTCGCGGGCCGGTCTCGGACGGGTCCGGCGCCGCAGAACCGCGCCGCCGCGATCGAGCGGCGGAACACCATCCATCTGCCGCGGGGACTCGGGGCGGACGCGTTTCGGATCCGGGTGCCGGAGACGCGAGACGGCGAGGCGACGATCCGGGTGATCGACTTCAACGGCCGTTCCGCGCCGGTGCGGACGACGTATGGGACGATGCGCGCGCGGGTCGCGGACGGGGAGGTCCCGCTGCTGCCGTCCGGCGACGGGCGCGAGATCGCGATGCTGGCGGTCGTCGAGCGGCACGGCCGCCACGGTGGAACCGCCTGCGCCGTGATTCGCGGGTTCGGGCCTCGGCACGGCGCGATCGCCTCCTCGGTCTCGCACGACTCGCACAACGTGACGATCGTCGGAAGCGACGCGGACGACATGCTGCTCGCCTGCCGGACGCTCGCGGAGTCGGGCGGCGGCATCGTGCTGGTGGGGGACGGACGTGTCGTCGCGCGGATCGACCTGCCGGTGGCGGGGTTGATCTCGCTCGAGCCCGCGGAAGAGGTGGCGGCGGAGGTCGCGGCGTTCCGCGCGGCCGCGGAAGCGGCCGGCATGAGCGGGGAGCGCGCCTTCACGGCAATCGTCTCCCTCACGCTGGCGGTGAGCCCGGAGGGAAAACTGTCGGATCTTGGGCTGGTGGACGTGGAGAAGCAGACGCTGCTGCCGACGGTGATCGAGCCCGCCTAGTTTCGAGCGCCGCGGCGGCGACCGTCGATCGCGAACGTGTGGGTGGAAAATGCGAGAGCGGGGCCGGCGCCGACCCCGCCCTCGTGCGACCGAATTTGTTCGGTGGCCTCAGGACACCCCGTTGACTACGGCTGCTCACCGAACCGCTTGATGTCCTCGGGCGCGTCCTTCAGCTTCACCGGACCCGCGCCCTGGACGGCCTGCCGGATCTGCTCGACGACGTCCGGGTTGGCGAGCGTCGTCACGTCGCCGGTGTCCATCGAGTTGGAGATCGCGGCCAGCACGCGCCGCATGATCTTGCCGGAACGGGTTTTCGGCATATCCGGCACGACGCGGACCTGCTTCGGGCGCGCGATCTTGCCGATGATCGTCTCGATCGCGTGCACGACCTTCTCCTGAACCTGCGGGGTCGCCGGCACGCCGGGCTTCAGCGAGACGTACACTTCCGGTACGCGGCCTTTCAAGTCGTCGACGACCGGCACGACCGCGGCTTCCGCGACCTCCGGCACCGTGAGCGAGGCGGATTCGAGCTCTTTCGTGCCGAGGCGGTGGCCGGCTACGTTGATCACGTCGTCGACCCGGCCCAAAATCCGGAAGTACCCGTCCGCGGCCTGCAGCGCGCCGTCGCCGGCGAAGTACGGCCAGTCGCGCCAGTCCTTGCTCTTGGGATCCTTGCAGTACTTCGCGTAGTACGTGCGCACGAACCGGTCGGGATCGCCCCACACCGTCTGCATGATCCCCGGCCACGGATTACGGATGCAGATGTTGCCGGCGCGGCTGCTGCCGCGGGGGATCTCGCGTCCCTGTTCGTCGTAGACGACGGGATGGATGCCGGGCGCGCCGGGCCCGGCGCTGCCGGGCTTCATCGGGTCGATCGCCGGTTTGGTGGTGCAGAGGAAGCCGCCGTTCTCGGTCTGCCACCAGGTGTCGCAGATCACGGCTTCGCGCTTGCCGACGGTGTCGTAGTACCAGCGCCACGCCTCCGGTTCGATGGGCTCGCCGACGGTCGTCATGTGCTTGAAGTGGTACCGATATTTCCTCGGCTCGTCGGGCCCGACTTTGCGCAGCAGGCGCACCGTCGTCGGCGACGTGTGGAAGATGTTCACGTCGAGACGCTCCGCGATCCGCCAGGGCCGGCCGGCGTCGGGGTAGGTCGGCACGCCTTCGTACATCACGCTCGTCGCCGCCAGCGCGAGCGGGCCGTAGACGATGTAGGAATGGCCCGTGATCCAGCCGATGTCGGCGAAGCACCAGTAGACGTCGGTGGGGTGGATGTCCTGAATGTACTTGGACGTTCCCGCGACGTACGCGAGGTATCCGCCGGTGCGGTGCTGGGCGCCCTTCGGCCGCCCCGTTGTGCCGCTCGTGTACATGATGAAGAGCGGCGCTTCCGCGTCCATCGAGACCGGCTCGACGATCTTGCCGCGGTAGCCCTCCAGCACCTCGTTCATCACGTGGTCGCGGCCCTGGACGAGCGGGGTGTTGGTGGCGGACCGGTCATGTAGACGGCGCCACACCATCACCTGGTCGACCTTCTGGCCTTCCTTGGCGGCGGTCGCGACCGCGATGTCGGCGTTCGCTTTATGGTCCAAGAGCTTTCCGTTGCGGTAGTAGCCGTCCATCGTGATCAGGACCCGGCTGCCGGAGTCGGCGATCCGGATGCCGCACGCCTCGCCGCTGAAGCCGCCGAAGACGACCGAGTGGGCGACACCGAGCCGGGCGCACGCCAGCATCGTGATCGGAAGCTCCGGCGTCATCGGCAGGTGGATCGTCACGCGGTCGCCGGTCTTGAGGCCGCAGAAGTCGCGCAGCAGCGCGGCGACTTCGTTCACCCGCGCGTACAACTCGCGATAGGTGATCACGACATGCGCATCCTGCTCGGGCTCGGGCACGAAGATGATCGCGGCCTTGTTCTTGTACTGCGCGAGGTGCCGGTCGACACAGTTGTAGCACGCGTTCAGCCTGCCTCCGACGAACCACTTCCAGAACGGCGGGTTGCTGCCGTCGAACGTCGTATGCCAGTAGCGGTCCCAGCTGAGCAGATCGCCGTACTCACGGAAGCACTCCGGGAAATTCTCGAGCTTGAAGCGGTCCATTACCGCGGGATCGGTGAGGTTGGCCTGCCCGATGAACTTGGGCCCGGGGTGATAGTACTCTTCTTCCTTCCAGTGGACCGCGATCTCCGCCTCGGTCACCGCGGTGGCGGAGCGGGTGTCGGGTGCGTCTGCCATGCCTGCTGTGCCTCCTTCGGTGGAGGAGATTGACCGGCCGAGTCCCGAGGGGAGGGACTCCAGACCGGGCTTGTTTTCAGGCCCGCCGCGTCTCGCCCGGCAGCGGCCTCGATTTCTATTCTATCGAGAGGCAAACCTGCCGCGCATGCGGCGGGCCCGTCACACCGTAAAGAGCCGCTGCTCGGCCAGGGTGAGCCGCTCGCAGCCGGTCGCGGTCACGGCGTACTGATCCTCGATCCCGGCGACGCCCACGCCCGGGAAGATCATCTTCGGCTCCACCGCGAAGACGCAGCCGGGTTCGAGCGGATCCGTGAAGCCGTCCGCAAGCACCGGCCACTCGTCGAGCTCCAGGCCGACCCCGTGGCCTACGTACCGGACGCGGTACGCGCCCGCGCCCATGAAGGCCTCCGCGTAGCCGAGCGTTTCCGCGCGTTCGAAGGAGATCCGGTTCAACGCTTCCGGCGTGACGCCCGGCCGGATCGCGGTCTCCACGGTCTTGAGGATGTCGACCGCCGCGTCGTGGGCGCGCGCGAGTCTGTCGGAGAGCCGGCCGATGACGAGCGTCCGGGTCGCGTCGATGATGTAGCCGCCCAGGACCGCGGGGGCATCGACGATGACCGGCTCCCCGCGCGCGATCCGCCGCCACCCCGCGCCGTACGGTGCCGACGGGCCCGGGCCTTCGCCGCCGAGCGGCAGGTCCGGAAAGGCGGGCACGGCCGCCGCCGGGCCGGCGGCGATCGCGCCGTAGTACGTTTCCTGGTTCCAGCCGTGCAGCCGGATCAGACCCTCGTGGCCCCGGCGCCGCGCCGCGGCTTCGATCTCCGCGGAGAATTCGAGTTCGGTCATTCCCTCGCGGAGGGCTTCGACGGCCGCGTCGAGGATGGCGTCGGAGAGCCGCGCCGTCGCCCGCAGCCGCTCCAGCTCGTACGCCGACTTGACCGAACGCAGCCTCCGCACGGCCGCGGACACGTCGGCGATCTCGACCGTCCCGAGCGCGGCGGCGTAGCGGTCCCGCACGGCGACGGGCAGCACGTCGAGTTCCATCCCCACCCGCGCGGCGGGCCGTCCCACGGCTTCTTCCAGACGCGCCGCGAGCCCGCGGAGGCTGGGCAGCGGTGCGATCCGCTCCAGCGCGCTCTCCGTGCGGGCGCGCTCGATCACCCGGCGCACCGCATAAACCGGGTCTCCCTCGGCCGGCACGATCAGGACGCCGCTTTGGACGCTGCCGCCGAAGTAAAAGAGGTTGACGTTGTGCGCGATCACCGCCGCGTCGAGCCCGGCGATGCGCAGGTGCCGCTGCAGCGTCTCGGCGCGCCGGCGCAGTTCGTCGCGCGGCGTCGACGGGGCCGGTTCGGACCCGGCGTTCATCGCGTCACCCGACCGTCCGGCGATGCGCGACGAGCAGCCGGAACGCCACGAGACCCGAGTACGGCGTCCACGACGCGGCCGCGGCGCGGACCTGAGACTCGGACAGCAGGCCCGCGCGCCCGGCGAGCCACGTCACGGCTTTGCGGATCGCGAGATCTCCGGCCGGCACGACGTCGAAGCGCCGCAGCCCCCGGAGCAGCACCCACTCCGCCGTCCAGCGTCCGATGCCCGGCAGCGCGGTCAGCGTCGCGATCGCGCTCTCCGCCGGCATCGCCTCGAGCGTGCCCTCCGATACGTCGCCGCGCTCGAAGGCGCGCGCGATGCCTCGGACCGCGACGGCTTTCGCCGTGCTCAGTCCGGGACGGCGCAGCGACGCCAGCCGTTCCAGAGCCACATCACCCGGCAGCGGAAACATCCAATAGGTGCCCCCGTCGAACTCAAACGGCCGGCCGAACCGTCTCGCAAACGCCGCGCGGTGCGCGTTGGCCGCGAGCGCGCTGATCTGCTGGCCGAGGATCGTGTGGACGAGCGCCTCAAATAGCGTGGGGTAGCCGGGGAGGGCCGCCGTGCCGCGCGATCTTCCCACGGCCCGCCGCACCGCGGCGGGGAGGCCGCGCGACAGCGCCCGCGCCGGATCGTCGAGCCCAAACAGCCGCGCAACGGTGTGCTCGAGAATTGCATGCGGCGCACTCCCGTGAAGGAGGCGGGCGGAGAGGCGGACGTCCGGGCGCGCCACCGCCCGCCGCGGGGCGGCCGCGGCGGCCAAGGAGACTTCGACGAGGACGGGTGTGCCGCGCAGCTCGAGCCGGCGGCGCCACCGTGTTCCGTCGTACCAGACGAGGGGATCGGCCGGCCCGCGACGCATGACGGCGGCCGTCGCGTGGAAATCAAAGCCCGGTGGACACGACAAGACGCTCGCGCGCACTTCAATAGAATAGCATGCGAGACGCTCGCGCCAGAACGCCGGCCGCGGCCCGGCGCGGCGCTACTCGAAGGCGGCCGCGGCGAGCGCGGCCGGCGCGCCGGAGAACACAAGCTGGCCGCCCGAGAGCACGTTGACGCGTCGCGCGATCGCGGCGTCCACGACGTCGTGCGCGGTGCAGACGACGATGCGGCCGGCCTCACTCGCGGCCCGGAGGACGCCGGCAATGCCGGCCCGGGAGCGCGCGTCCACCCCGGCCAACGGCTCGTCCACCAGCAGGACGCGTGGATCGGACAGCCACGCGCGACCGAGCGCGGCGGCCACGCGGTCCCCGGCGCCCAGGACGGCCGCCGGACGCCGCGCCGCCGCCGCGAGCGAGGGAAACCGTTCGAACCATTCCGAGAGTTGGCGTCGCACGGCGGGCCGGTCTCGGCGCCGCCACGCCCCGACCAGAAGATTGTCGCAGACACTGAGCCGCTCGATGATCCGTTCGGCGCCGCCGACATAGGCGATGCCGCGCGCCGCGCGCGCGTGTGGCCCGAGCGAGGTCACGTCCGTCCCGTCGAGCCGAATGAGCCCGCGGTCCGGACGGGCCAGCCCGGCGACGCTGCGCAGCACGGCGGACTTGCCTGACCCGTGGCCGCCGATCAGGACGAGCAGGTCGCCGGGATGCGCGAAGAGCGTGACGCCGGCGAGCGCCGCCGCACCGTCCGGGGCGGTCAGCCGGAGGTCGCGCGCCTCAAGCACCGCGCACCTCGGCCGGGCGGCCCGCGGCCGCGATGCGCCCGTCGCGCATCAGCACCGCGCGGTCGCAGAGGACGCGCAGTGACGCCGCGTCGTGCGCGGTGACCACGAGCGCGATCCCAAGATCGCGGAGACGGCGCAGCGCCGACAATACACGTCCAGCGCCGTCGGGCTCCAATCCGGCGAGCGGCTCGTCGAGAAGCGCCAGGCTCGGCGCCGCGGCCGCCACGCGCGCGAGCGTCAGCAGCCGCTGCTCCACCCGATCGAGCGCCGCGCCCGTAAGGTACATCTTGGCGTCGAGCCCGGCGATCGCGAGCCCGCGTCCGATCGCGTTGCGCGCCTCGCGCCGCGGCAATCCCCGGCCGATCGCCGCCGCCGCGAGGGCGTCGCGGATCACCGTGCCGTCGAGCGGTGCCGGCGTCTGAAATGTGCGTGCGACACCCGCGCGGGCGATGCGGCGGGCGGTCCATCCGGTAATGTCCGTGCCGCCGAGCATGATCCGGCCGCGCTGCGGACGCAGGATGCCTGAGATGACGTCGAGCAGCGCGGTTTTCCCGCTGCCGCGGGCCCCCAGCACGCCGAGCGCTTCGCCCTCCGCGACATCGACCGCGAATACGCGCTCCGGCCGCGGGCCGTCCGCGGGAAGGACCACGCCGTCGAGGCGCAGGAGCGGCCCGGCGCCGGTGCCGGTGCCGGTGCCTGCGCTCACGGGAGGCCGCGCCGCTCCGGCGGCGCGT
This sequence comes from bacterium, assembly GCA_035691305.1. Classification (NCBI taxonomy): domain Bacteria; species bacterium. Next base: position 1,081 of record DASSJF010000036.1, on the reverse strand, counting down.
TCCAGCTGAACGCCGCCCCGAGCACGTGCCGAGGATCCCGCAGGCCCGCGGCGGCGAGCACCGCGGCGAACGCCAGCAGCTTGAGCCCGGACGGCGCGTCGACGAGTTGCGCGATCCCGCCGATGAGGTACCCCGCCGCGGCGGGCCCGACGACGGTGCCGGCGCCGCCGAGAAGCGCCGCGGCCGGCGCGAACAGCGAGGTCTGCCAGGACACCATTGCCGGCGAGACGTGTCCGGTGGATTGCGCCGCGAGCGCGCCGGCCACGCCGGCGATCGCTCCCGCCGTCACGAACGCGAAGAGCCGGAGCCGCGGCGCGTCGAAGCCGAGGGCGTCCGCGTCCCGGTCGGCGCCGGCGGCGGCCCGAAGCGCGACGCCGGTTCGCGAGCGCACGAGGACTGTGACGAGCAGGACCCCGGCCGCGAACGCCGCCGCGGTGATCCATGTTGCCGCGCGGTCGCCGGCGAGCGCGGCTACGGGGATGGCCGTGTCGGTCACGATGCCGCCGTGCAGCACCGGCGCCATCCACATCGTGGCGAGACTGTGCGCCGCTTCCACCGTGGCGAGCGTGATCGCCGCCGTCCACACGGGCGCGAGGTTCCGCACCAGCCGGCCCTGCAGCGCGCCGGCGCATCCGCCGGCGGCCGCCGCGGCTGCGGTGAGCGCGGCCGGCGTGGCGCCGTTCGGATCCGCGGCCTGCACGATGCCGCGGTGCACGAGAAAGGCGACGGTGTAGGCTCCGGCGCCGTAGGGCAGCGCATGCCCCAGGCTCGGCAGTCCGCTGACCGCGAGCAGCACCCAGCTTACCGCGAACAAGCCCTGCACCGCGGCCGCGGTCACGACCGACCACGCGAACCGTCCGTGTGCGAGCGCGGCCGCGGCGAACGGCACCGCGATCCAGCCCGCGGCCGCCCACCACGGTAAGAGAGGCCGCACAGGCGCGGGCCGGGGCAAAGACCGGACGCGGACCGCGGCGCTCATGCGTTTGCACGCCGCCAGAGCGGCGGCCGTCTCACCACCGCCGCTGCGGCGAGGACGATGACGGGCACGAGGACCGCCCACTGCGGCGCGATGTAATTGGCC